>JBBRGK010000025.1:0-14896 GCA_038240805.1 Dehalococcoidia bacterium
CGATACCTTCACTGATCACACGAATCCGGCCACCATACCTCTGAAGGGATATCAGCCAGCCAAGCCGATGGTGTTCGCCGGCATCTATCCCCAGCAGGCGAACGACTACCCGTTGCTGCGAGATGCACTGGATAAGCTACAACTCAACGACGCTTCGCTGGTGTATGAGCCAGAATCAAGCGTGGCGCTGGGTTTCGGCTTCCGCTGCGGCTTCCTCGGCGTGCTGCATATGGAGATCGTGCAGGAACGGCTGGAGCGTGAGTACAACATCGAACTGATCGCTACAGCGCCGAGCGTCGCCTATCAGGTCACGCTGACCGATGGCCGAATTGTCACGATCGACAACCCGGCTGAACTGCCGACCCCGGACCGGATCGACGAGATTCGCGAGCCGTGGATGAAGATCTCGATCATCACCCCGAGCCGCTACATCGGCACCGTTATGGAACTGGTCACAAGCCGTCGCGGGCAGTTCGACAAGATGGAGTACCTTGAGCACGGCGACGCGGCGGCGAGCGCGGCCGGCGAGGCGCGCGTCCTGCTGGAGTATAAGATCCCGCTTTCTGAGATCCTTGTGGAATTCTACGATCAGCTGAAATCCGGTTCGCAGGGCTACGCCTCGCTCGACTACAGCTTCTCGCACGACGAGGCGGCGAGGCTGGTCAAGCTGGATGTGCTCGTGAACGGCCAGCCCGTGGATGCGCTCTCCCTGATCACCCATTCCGACCGTGCACATTTCCAGGGACGTCGACTGGTCGATAAGCTCCGCACGCTGATCCCCCGGCAGATGTTCGACGTGCCGATCCAGGCAGCGATCGGCGGCAAGATCGTCGCTCGCGAGACGGTGCGTGCTATGCGCAAAAATGTACTCGCAAAGTGTTATGGCGGCGACATCTCCCGCAAGCGAAAATTGCTGGAAAAGCAGTCCGAGGGCAAGAAGCGCATGAAGCGGGTCGGCAATGTCGAGATCCCCCAGGAGGCGTTCCTCGCCGTACTCAGCCTGGGCAGCGACTGACCTGTTCATTCCCGTCCGTTGATTCCGCCGGCCGGTGCTTTTACTCGTCCCGCGTTTTACTTCGGAGGTCGAGCTTGCAGCATCTCGTGGCAAACTGGCATGTCGATCGGAACCGCGCCGATGAATGGGAACAGCTCTGGAACGCGATGAGCGATCTAGCTCAGACCGCAACCGGGTTTAACACAAGCAAACTGATGCGTTCGATCGAGCACCCGGGCAAGTACACCGTGTACTCGATCTGGGAGTCGCGTGAACTCTGGGACCTCTACTTCAACGACGCCCGGGTCCAGGAACTGGTCCACGCCACTTTCCGGCTGCTGAAAGGGCCGCCGATCCAGGAGTGGTTCGACCTCGTACGCGAGGACCTTCCGGCAGACCAGGTCAGATCTCATTCTCCGTAGCCGGAGCCGGCTCCGCTTCAGAGTCCGCCGGTGCAGCTGGTTCGCCCTCGACATTGACCGGCGGCTCCACTTCCGGTTCAGCCGCTGGAGCTGGCTCAGGCAGAACATTAGCGCCCACTTCGCCTACTGCTCCCAGGATCCTCGCGCGCATCACGGAACGGTTGGAGTAATCGTAGGGCTCGCTGAGAACGTACTTCACCAGTTCAAAAAGTCGCTGGGTAGTGAGAATACCGTAGCGCGCGTTCTCTGACGCAACCCGCAGTGTGTCCGAGATCTGATCGGTCCTATTCTGCAGAGGGGTCAACCGTTGACCGTTCACCACGATCAGCCCGTGCTTCGGATCTTTTGTCTTCAGCAGATCCTTCTCAAGGCGTCTCTGAAGGCGCAGATACGGCCACTCCTTAACCGGATCGGTCGATGACTCGATCTCGACATAGGCACGCACGCCTCCGTCCGCGATCCAGCCGGGCTTGTCGGGGTCGGATTCGACCTCGAAGCCGATCGTCCTGAGCGCCTCACGCACGATCGGACCGAGCCCATGCTCGCCTTCCTGCCAGAGAAGCGAGCGAAAGCGGGTCAGTTTGTGCAGTTCTGCCTGAGTCTCCACCAGCCGGACCTGGGCCGCCTCCACAGCAGCGGCAGCCTCTCGTTGTTGCGCCTCTGCGGCTTCCGAGCCAGGAAGAACCAGGTCGGCGGTCCAGTGCGGTGCGGTGACATCTGCGACCGACCCGGCGATGCGGCGTAACGCCTCCAGAAACTCGCCGGCCAGCTCAAAACGCTGGTCACCGTGGGCGACACTACCAAAAGCGGGCAGCAGAATCACATGGCCGTTGCCGATTTTGAGCTCGGCACCGACAGCGGCACCGCCTGCGCTCCGCGCGAAGACGTGTGCGAAGGCGCCGAAGCCGGCCGCATTCTCCTCGATCCGGGCGCGATACGAGACCCAGCGGCCATGACGCTCGACGATCGGCGCAAATGGATGCGCCGAATCGACTGCCTCCACCTCTGTCCCGTCCGCCCGAACAAGGAAGGACTCATCCCAGGCAACACCGGCGGGCGCGGGCAGCCAGGCGTAGCGGTTGCAGCCCGCAAAGCCAGCGACGCCCTCGTGGATCACATCGGGCTTTGCGAAGACGACGATCGTGCCTCCGTTTGCAAGCAGGCGGGCTGCTTCAGTACGCCGGCGCCGGATCACGTCGGCAAGGCCGATTGTGAGCGGGTTCGTCGGCCGGTTCAAGATCGGCTCGTCGGCGCGCGTCTGATGCTCCTCGCGGTGAGTGATGACATCTTCGATCACGGTCGAAACCGATTCGGGGTCAATGATGACTGCGTCGTAATCAAACCACGAGGGCGACGTAAGCAGGTTGTAGTTATCGAACTGCGGGTTCGGCAGCGGAAAGCCGACCACCAGTACTCGCATGAACTGTCCTCACCGGCGGAATTGGCCGCCATCACTTCGCTGCAATTCCGGTCGAAGCCGGTGGCATCGGGCCAGCTAACGAGCCTTTTCCTCGCCGGGAACAGCCTGGCCGCGTCCAGGCAACGGTGTACCGTCGGCCGCCGGCAGATCCAGCTCATCACCCGGCAAACGAGGCTCCCGGCGCAGCGGGTAGGGTTGTCCGCTGCCCTCCCGGACCAGCGCCGCCAACGAGGCGGGCTGCGGGCGCCCGGTAACGCGATAGTAGTACAACTGCACCACAGACTGGATGATCGCCGCAATGGGCACACTGAACAGCGCTCCCCAAATGCCAGCGGCACGAGCGCCAAGAAAAAACGCTGCCAGCACCCACAGAGGGTGTAGACCGACGCTTTTGCCCATGAGTTTTGGCCGAATGATCTGTAGCACGAGCTGCTGCAATAAGACCATGGCTATCAGCGCAATCACGACGTTAAACAACGACACCGTGACGAGCCCGATCAGGATCGTGGGGATCACGGCCACGACATCACCGATGAAGGGAATGATCAGCATAAAGCCGGCGAACAGACTGACTGGCAACACGAAAGGGATCCCCGTCGCCCACATCGTCAGCGCCGTGCCACCTGCGTACAGCAAGGCAAGCACGACGGACGAGCGGATGTAGCCGCCGAAGCTGTGGTCGATGCTGGCAAACAGCATCCGAATGTCACGCCGGTAGCGGTCGGGAGTGACGTTGATCATGGCGGTGCTTATCCGCGGCGCGTCGAGCATGATGTAGAACGAGATCACCATGATGATCACGGCGTCGAAGATGCCCTCGATCACCTTCGGTGCCACGCCAAGGGCGCTCTGTGCCAGGCTCGCCCCCGTCCTGTCTATCTGTTTGCTCAGGTCATCGGTGTTTACATCGGTGATGTTGATGCCGATGTGACGGTGGTCCAGCCAGGTTTGCAGATCCGTAACGAGCTTGCCGGTGTTCTGGCGATACTCGGGCACTTTGTCGCCGAGCGCCGCGACCTGCCTGACCAGCGGCGGCACGACGAGGAAGCCGGCCAGCGCAACCACGGCGATCATACCGAGGAAAACGGCTGTCACGGCAGCCGGCCGGCCGAGCCGCCAGCGACGAGCGATTACGTCAACGGCCGGGTTGAGAATGAACGAGAGCATCCAGGCGAGGAAGAAGATCAGCAGCGTCTGGGCGAAATGAGCCCCGAAGTGCCAGACTACAAGAAATAGTTGCACGCCCAGGAACGCGACCCCCAGGATGAGGAGAGCGCGAAACCAGGGATTCCGTTCCATGCGGGGAGCCTTTCGATTTTTGGCCGGACAGGAACACATGCTAACGGCGGATCGTTGCCGCCGACACCGTAGTTGATTCCAGGCGCGGCTGCTACAATCCGCCACGTCAATCATCCCTGAATGTCCAAGAATACTCAACGAGCACCTGATGAGCGCAGACACACCCTACTGGCTCGCCTTCAATCGAATTCCGACGATCGGGCGGGCTCGCTTCGAGCGACTGGAACGGGCGTTCGGCAGCCTTGAGGCGGCCTGGCGTGCCGGTGAGAAAGAGTTGCGCGCCGCCGGCATCGATGAACGCAGCCTTGTCGCAATCGCCGCCGCCCGGCCGCGCCTCTCTCCCGAGCGCGAGCAGGCAGCGCTCGACAGGATGCACGTAACCGCCCTCACCTGGAACGACGCCGGCTATCCACAGTTGCTGCGAGAATCGTTTGACAGGCCGCCGGTGCTTTACGCCCGTGGTACGATCACCAATGAAGACGACCTGGCGCTCGCAGTCGTCGGCACACGCGGTATGTCGGCGTATGGTCGCCAGGTCACGGAGCAGATAACGACCGAACTCGTTCGCGCAGGAATTACGATCGTCAGCGGCCTCGCCCGCGGCGTTGATAGGACCGCGCACGAAGCAGCAATTGCCGCCGGCGGAAGAACTATCGCAGTCATGGCCTGTGGGGTTGACATCGTCTATCCCGCCGCACACGAACGGCTGGCGCGGCAGGTGATAGAACAGGGTGCCCTGGTCAGTGAACTGCCGCTGGGAACGCGGCCTCAACGTGATCTGTTTCCCCGCCGGAACCGAATCATTGCGGGTCTCTCGCTTGGAGTCGTCGTCACGGAGGCACCCGAGCGCAGCGGCGCCCTGTTGACTGCGAAGCTTGCAGCCGATGACAATCGTGAGGTATTCGCGGTTCCGGGCAGCATTTTCTCTCCGGCCAGCAGGGGAACGAACGCGCTCATCCAGGAGGGAGCGAAGTTGACCCTGACCGCCGGTGATGTGCTTTCGGAACTGAATCTCGTTGCGGCGGCTCAGCAGGCCGAGCTTGCAGCGGTCGTACCGGCCGGAGCGGCAGAGGCAGCGCTGCTCGGTTGCCTGACATCAGAGCCAGTTCACATCGATGACGTAACCCGCCGCAGTCAACTCTCCGCCGCCGAAGTCAGCAGCGGTCTCGCCCTTCTGGAGTTAAAGGGGATCGTGCGGCAAATCGGCGGTATGCAGTACATTCGCCTGCGAGAAACCGCCCCGGCATACGGGGCATAGCTCCAAACAGTGGCCATGCTGACCGATGGCCGGCCCGGCGGGAGCGTAGTCACCGCCCGGCCGTCACCCCGATAGATACGTTAGCAAAGCTCAGCGCCGGGCGTTGGGCACGAATGGAACATGAATGGCACAGGCTCAAATAGCAAAAAAAACGAAGAAACGCGTCGCGGCCGCCGAGCCGGCGTCGCGTGGCAAGAAGAAACTCGTGATTGTCGAGTCGCCCGCCAAGGCGAAGACCGTTGGCAATATCCTGGGCAGGGACTATGACGTCAGAGCCTCGATCGGCCACGTCCGCGACCTGCCGAAATCAAAGCTCGGCGTGGACGAGAAAAAGGGCTTCGCGCCTCAGTATGTGATCCCAAAAGACAAACTGGACGTGATCAGCCAGATCAAGAAGGCGGCGAAGAATGCTTCTGCCGTCTACCTGGCGACCGACCCCGACCGCGAGGGTGAAGCGATCTCCTGGCATCTGCTGGAGGCGGCGGAGCTGTCGGGGATGCCCCACAAGCGGGTTGTCTTCCACGAAATCACGCGAGATGCGATCACGGATGCCTTCAACCATCCGCGCGACATCGATATGCCGCTCGTGGATGCGCAGCAAGCCCGCCGAATTCTCGACCGGCTGTTCGGTTACAAAATCAGCCCGGTGCTCTGGAACAAGATGCGGCGCGGGCTTTCCGCTGGCCGGGTGCAGTCGGTTGCCCTGCACATGGTCGTTGACCGCGAGAAGGAAGTAGAAGATTTCACGGCGCGAGAATACTGGACCGTGGAAGCCGAGGTCGCGCAGCAAAAGCGCGAACCCGAACCGTTCCGTGCCCGGCTGCAGGGGTATGTGGACAAGAAGCGCGAGTTCGAGCTGACCAACGAAGAGCAGACCTCAGCGCTGGTCGAGCGTCTCCGCAAAGCGAGTTACTCGGTTGCCGATGTGCGCCAGCGGCCTCAGGCGAGGAAGCCGGCAGCGCCGTTCACCACAAGTACGCTGCAACAAGAAGCCTCGCGCCGGCTCGGCTTCACGGCCCGACGGACAATGGCCGTCGCACAGCAGCTGTACGAAGGCAAATCCGTTGGCGCCGAAGGCGAGGTCGGACTCATCACCTACATGCGGACCGACTCGACCTTTATGTCTGAGGTCGCCAAAACGGAGATCCGCGACTACATCGCCGAAAAGTTCGGCCAGGACTACCGACCGGAACAGCCACGAAGTTACACGAAAAAGGCAAAAGGCGCACAGGAGGCGCACGAGGCGATTCGTCCCACATCCGTAGTGCGAGAACCAGACCGGATCAAACGCTACCTGACGAACGATCAGTACCGGCTGTATCAGCTGGTCTGGCAGCGTGCCGTCGCTTCGCAGATGACGGATGCGATCATCGACATCACCTCCGCAGATGTACATGCGACGCCGCGCAATGGGGCGACACCGCGCACCGGAGCAATGTCACGCAACGCTGCAGATGTGCTTCTGTTCCGCGCCACGTCCAGCCACTTGCGCTTTCCCGGCTTCCGCGCTGTGTACTTCGAGCGTAGCGAAGAGGGCGAGGATGCCGATGAGGACACGAGGGCACTGCCGGAACTGACTGCCGGTGAAGCCCTGGACCTGCGTGATCTCTTTCCGGAGCAGCACTTCACCGAGCCACCGGCCCGGTATACGGAAGCAACGCTGGTTAAGGCTCTGGAAGAGAACGGC
This sequence comes from Dehalococcoidia bacterium, assembly GCA_038240805.1. Classification (GTDB taxonomy): domain Bacteria; phylum Chloroflexota; class Dehalococcoidia; order CAUJGQ01; family CAUJGQ01; genus JBBRGK01. Next base: position 7,081 of record JBBRGK010000025.1, read on the forward strand.
ATCGGCCGCCCGAGCACCTATGCGCCGATTCTGTCGACGCTGACGACTGAGCGGGGCTACGTCGAAAAAATTGGCAGGGCACTGCGGCCTACGCAACTCGGTCGTGACGTGAACGACCTCCTCTCAACGTACTTCCCGAATGTGGTGGACCTGAAGTTCACCGCGCACATGGAAGAGGAGCTTGATGAGATCGCCGCCGGCAATCAGGCATGGAGTCCGGTTGTCGTCGATTTCTACGCGCCGCTGAAGTTGCAGCTCGCCGAGGCGGAGAACGCACCTGCGTTGATGAAGCCCACCGATGAGAAATGCGAGGTCTGCGGTCGGGCGATGGGAATCAAGTGGGGCCGGTTTGGCGAGTTCCTCGCCTGCACGGGCTATCCCGAGTGCACCAACAGCCGTCCTCTTTTGAAACAGGAGGAACAACAGGCCGTCAACGACGAGTTCTGCCCGCTCTGCAAATCGAACATGGTGGTGAAGACCGGCCGCTTTGGCCGATTCCTCGCCTGCGCCACCTATCCGGACTGCAAAGGCACCAAGACGTTTCTGAATAAAATTGGCGTCAACTGCCCGCAGTGCGATGGCGCCGTGGTTGAGCGCCGCACCAAGGGCAGGCGCACATTCTACGGATGCAGCAACTATCCGAAGTGCGACTTTGTCAGCTGGACCAGGCCGACGGGGGAGAGTTGTCCAACCTGCGGCGGCGCCGTGGTTGGTGATGGTGTCCACGCGGTGAAATGCCTGAAGTGCGACTGGCGCGCCGATCGCGATGCGGAGGCGCCGGCATCGGCTGTGGGGGTGTCCGCATAGCCCGCGGACGCACCCCTGGTCCGCCGGCGACCGCTGGCGGCAGTGTGACGGCGGCTGAGAAGACCTCCCATCCGCTGATCACCGGCTATATTGCGGCGCTCTCGGCGGAGCATCGCCGTTCCAACCTCACGCTGCGCAACTACGTCAGCGACCTGGCAGATTTCGCTGGCTATATGGCCGAAGTGGCGATGAAAGATCTGCTTGCCGTCGACCGCCCGACTTTTCGTGCCTACCTCTCGACGCTGGCTGAACGAGGAATCGTGCGGGCCAGCGTGGCGCGTAAAGTCAGCACGATCCACACGTTCTATCGCTACCTGGTTACTAATGCCGTGCTCGGCAAGGACCCCCTCAACGGCGTTAGCCCGCCGAAGCGGGAGCAGCGGCTGCCGCGAGTGCTTGCTGAGGCCGAGGCGTCCGCTTTGATGGAGTCTCCTGAGGCTGGCGACGCTTATGGCCTGCGGGACCGCGCCATCCTGGAGCTTCTCTATGCGGCAGGTGTACGAGTCGCTGAGCTTACCGGGCTGGATGTAGACGGGATCGATCTGCGCGAAGGCCGGGCGATCGTTCGCGGAAAAGGCAAGAAGGAGCGGGTCGTGCTGCTCGGCACCCCCGCGGTTAGCGCCGTGGAGCGATATCTCGTCTCCGCGCGGCCTCAGCTCGCGTCAGATGCCGCGCAGCAGGCGCTGTTCCTCAATCGCAACGGTACGCGGCTTTCGATTCGGGCTGTACAGATCATGGTTCGCGGTGCTGGCGCCGCAGCCGGGCTGCCGATGGCCACCCACCCACATCTGCTGCGGCATTCGTTCGCCACGCATTTGCTCGACGGGGGCGCCGACCTGCGCGTTGTCCAGGAGCTGCTCGGGCATTCGAGCGCCAGCACGACGCAGATCTACACGCACGTGACCGAAGCGCGCCAGCGTACGGTGTACACCGATGCCTTCTACAACACGTGGAGGCCAGGCAGGTCACGCGGTCCGACGAAGACAGGGACGCAAACCACCGAATCAGCCGGAGAGGAAGGCGAAGTCAATGCGCGTCCTGCTCGTCAACGGTCCTAATCTCAACCTGCTTGGCTCACGGAAGCCCGACATCTATGGCCGAACGACGCTGGCCGAGATCGAGGTGGCAGTCAGACAGCGCGCTGCCAGCCTGGGTGCAGAGATCGTCGCCTTTCAGTCCAACAGCGAAGGCGCTCTGATAGACTTCATCCAGGATCAGGCGGCCTCCGCAGACGCCATCATCATGAACCCGGGCGCTTTTACGCATTACAGCTATGCGTTGCGCGATGCCGTGGAAGCTACTGAAAAGCCGCTGATTGAGGTTCATCTGTCCAATATCCACGCCCGCGAGGAGTTCCGTCAGAGGTCCGTGATCGCTCCGGTGGCGCTGGGTCAGGTGGCAGGGCTAGGATGGCGCGGCTACCTGGCGGCGTTGGACGCATTGGTTGCGATTGTGAACGAAAGTGCAGGAGGAGGGCAATAGAACGTGATCCAGCAGCGTCTGGCCCGCCTTCGGGCACAACTTGACGAACACCAGTTCGACGGCCTGTTCATCAGCGACCCGTTCAACCGTCGCTACCTTTCAGGCTTTACGGGCTCGGCGGGGAATCTGCTCGTTACCCGCGACGAGTCGGTTCTCGCGACCGACTTCCGCTACTGGGAGCAGGCGGCATTGCAGTCGCCAGACTTCCGGCTGTTCCGGACCGTCGGACCGATGCTCGACTGGCTCGGAGAGCTGTTCGCGGGCCAGGGCGGCAAACGGATCGGCTTCGAGGAAGCGAATCTGACTTTTGGCGATTACCGCAGCATCGTCGGGATGATCGAGCAAATGCCGGCTCTTCAACGCCCGCAGTTCGTGCCTGCGCCGTCAATCATCGAGCAGCTGCGCTCGCTCAAGGACGCAGACGAGCTCCAGGCAATGGAACGCGTCATTGCGCTCGGTGATGCCGCCTTCGAGCACGTTGCCGCCCTGATCGAACCAGGCTGGACAGAACTGCAGGCGTCGCGCGAGATCGAGACGTACATCAAGGATCACGGCGGCGAAGGTACCAGCTTCACAACGATCGTTGCCGGCGGTTCGCGTGGCGCCATGCCCCATGCTCGGGCGGGACAGGACGTGCTGCGCGAAGGTGAGTCCGTTGTGATCGACATGGGCGCGTTGCTGGACGGCTACTGTTCCGACATGACCCGTACCATCTTTCTCGGCCAGCCGACCCAACAGTTCAACACGATTTACGACATCGTGTTCACCGCCCAACGCACTGCCGAAGAACTGATCGAGCCGGGCATGACGGGCGAATATGCCCACCGGATCGCAGCGACCGTGATCGAAGAAGCTGGCTACGGTGAGCATTTCGGCCACGGGCTAGGACACGGCATCGGCCTGCAGGTCCATGAAACACCCCGGCTCGCCCTGCGGTCCGGCTCGGTGCTGCAGGAGGGGCAGGTCTTCTCCATCGAGCCGGGCATCTACCTTACCGGCTGGGGCGGCGTGCGCATTGAAGACCTGGTGGTGCTCGAAAATGGCCGCTGCCGGGTTCTCAGCCAGGCAAAGAAGATCTCTCTTGCAGGAGCACATTAATGATAAGTCCGGGTGAACTCAAACGAGGCATCGCGATCCAGCTGGATGGCAAGCTGTATACGGTGATCAGCTACGAGCACAACAAGGTGGGACGCGGCAGCGCCCAGATTCGGATCAAACTCCGGGATGTACGGGCGGGCCACACAATCGACCGCACGTTCCAGGCATCAGAAAAATTTCAGCGGGCGCACATCGACCGTTCCCCGATGCAGTTCCTCTACGAGGACAACGGTCTGTATTACTTCATGAACGCCGCCACGTTCGACCAGATCGCCCTCACCAAAGACCAGGTCGGCGACGCCCTCTTCTACCTCAAGGAAAACGAGGTCTGTGACGTGCTCACCCATGGCGAAGAGGCGATCGGCATCGAGCTACCGACTGCGGTCACGCTCAAAGTCGTGGACACGGAGCCTGGCTTCAAAGGCGATACTGCAACCGGCGGCAACAAGCCGGCCAAACTGGAAACGGGGCTCACCGTGCAGGTGCCGCTCTTTATCAAGGAAGGCGACACCTTGAAAGTAGATACCCGTACCGGCGACTACCTGGAGCGCGTCGCACAGTAGCGCTGGGAGCGGAATACCCGCCGGAACCACATAACGATAGCCCCTGCCGCAGGAGCGCCGCCCGCCATGGTCGTTCTGACCGTCGCAGATACTCTCGCGTATCTGAAGGAACTGTTCGAAACTAACGCCACGCTCAGCGATCTCTGGGTGATGGGCGAGATCTCGAATCTCAGCCGCTCTTCGGCAGGCCACCTGTATTTCACGCTGAAAGACGGCGTCGGTCAGCTTCGCTGTGCCTTCTTTCGTCGCCAGAACGCCGGCATCGAACTGGAACACGGTGCCCAGCTCCTCGTTCACGGCCGCGTTTCGGTCTACGAGCAGCGCGGCGAGCTCAACTTCATCGTTGACTACGTGCATTCGCAGGGCGAAGGGATCCTGAACGCCCAGTTCGAGCGGCTCAAGCAACTATTGGAGGCCGAAGGCCTGTTTGACGTCACCCGCAAGCGGCCGCTCCCCCTCTTCCCGAACAGGATCGGACTTGTGACCTCGCCGACAGGGGCGGTCTTGCACGATATCCGCACGGTAGTGGGCCGGCGCTGGCCACTCGCCCAGCTCATTCTTGCCCCGACGCCTGTGCAGGGCGATGGAGCCGCTCCCGGCATCGTGGCCGCGCTCCAAGAGCTGAATGAACTTGGCAACGTGGACGTGATCATCCTCGCCCGGGGCGGTGGCTCGTTGGAGGAGCTTTGGGCCTTCAACGAAGAGGCGGTGCAGCGGGCGATCTACGCGAGCCGGGTTCCCGTCGTCTCCGCGGTCGGACATGAGACAGACATCACGCTGGCCGATTATGTCGCGGACTTGCGAGCGCCGACCCCCTCTGCGGCTGCCGAGCTTGTGGTGCCCGATCAGATCGAGATCGCGATGCGAGTCGGCGCCTATACCGCGATGCTCGAGTCATGTATACAGCGGGAGCTGTCGGCACAACAGGACGGGGTGGCACGGCTGGCCGATTACCTCGAGCAAGAATGCCCCGACCTCGCTGAACTCAGTGAGGGCGTACTGGGGTTGGTCTCGCGCGCGGGTACACGGCTATCGCAGTCGCTGGCGGAGCGCCGCAGTCAGATAGACATGCGCATCGTACAGCTGGCTTCTCTGGACCCGTGCGCGGTGCTGGAGCGTGGCTATGCGGTCGTCCATCGCGCCGACGGGACATTGTTAGCCAGCGTGAACGTGGTGCGAACGGGAGAGGCGATTTCGATCCGCCTGCGCGATGGAACGATTGCAGCGGAAGTAGGAGAAGTTCATGCCGGTTAAGCAGGAGACTTTCGAGGATCTGTACGGACGTCTCGAAAATGCGGTGCAATGTCTTGAATCCGGTGGGCTGCCCCTCGATGAATCGATCGCGCAGTTCGAACAGGGAATGCGGCTGGCAAAGCAGTGTAAAGATCTGCTCGAAAGTGCCGAGCTCCGTGTCACGACCCTGTTAGAAGAGTTCCGGGAATCGAGTCTCGCTTCGTCGAACGATACAGACCTGTGTTGAGCGAGCCCAAATGGGGATGATCCGCGCTGACCTGCATAGCCACACGCACTTTTCCCGCGATGGCCTCACAACGCCTGAGCAGTATGTCCGCCGCTCAGTGGAGCGCGAGATCACCTGCGCCGCGGTCAGCGATCACAACAACATCGACGGGGCGATCTGCGTTCGCCGGCTGGCTCCGTTCAAGGTCATTGTCTCGGAAGAAATCCGCTCGACTGAAGGGGAGATCATCGGCTATTTCCTCAACGACCCCATTCCTAAAGGGCTCTCGCCCGAGGAGACCGTTCGCGCCATCCGGGCGCAGGGCGGCATTGTCGGCGTGCCTCACCCATTCGACCGCTGGCGCGATTCGCCGCTCAAAGCCGACGCGCTCGACCGTATCATCGACGACGTGGACGTGATCGAAGTATTCAACGCCCGCAACCTGCAGCAGGCAGACAACCTGCGCGCCGCCCGCTATGCAGTGAAGCATGGAAAGTTGCAGTCCTCCGGCTCCGACTCTCATCACCACAGCGAGATCGGCGCTGCCTGGGTCGAGATGCCTGATTTCGACAACCCGCAGGAGTTCCTCGACTCCCTGCGCCAGGGCAAGGTCCCCGGCCGGCTCAGCAGCCCATTCGGCCATCTTTTTAGCACGGTTGCCAAGCTCAAGTTCCGCATCGGCATGGGTCCAGCGCGATGACTGCTCGATGGCTTGTTAGCCGCACCCCGATCGCCGGACGGTGACGTTACGAATCGGCTGGTTCTCAACCGGACGCGGCCCGGGCTCGCGCGCCCTGTTCCAAGCCGTGATGACCGCGATCGCGGCAGGACTGCCAGTGGAGATCGCCTGCGTGTTCTGCAACCGCGAGCCAGGCGAAGACGAGCAAACTGACGAGTTTTTCGAGCTAGTCAAATCCTTCTCGATTCCCCTGCTCGCACTCTCTTCGGTGGCGTTTCGGCGCCGCGCGGGAGGCAGGGTGGTGCGAAAGGGAGAGCCGATCCCCCAATGGCGGCTAGATTTCGACAACGTGGTGTTGCGCCTTGTCGATCCCTACCGGGTAGAGATTGGGCTGCTTGCCGGATATATGCTCGTGTTTGGCCCGCGTGCCTGTTCAGTCATGCGGCTGCTAAACCTGCATCCGGCTGCGCCAGGCGGTGCGGCAGGCATCTGGCAGGACCTCGTCTGGCAACTCATCGCGGAGCACGCCGAGCAGAGCGGTATCACCATTTTTCGGGCGGTGCCTGAGGTCGACACCGGACCGGCTCTATCGTTCTGTACATATTCCTTGTGCGGCGGCAGCATAGACCCGCTCTGGCGCGACTTTGAAGGCATCGGCGTTGACCAGCTGCGCGCATCGCAAGGCGAAGAGCTGCCGCTGTTCGTGGAAATCCGTCGTCGTGGCGCCCTGCGCGAACCGCCGCTCATCGTCGAAACGCTGCGAGCAATCGCAGAAGGCCGCGCTAGCACTGAGGGCAGCCTCTCGCCGCTCGATCTCTCCGCGACAGTTGATGCGATTCTGGCCGATACTCCTCCAGACCAATGATTCGAACGCCGGGCTGATCCTATCGGGTGAATTGTGACGGAGCTGAGACCAGACTATAATCGGCACACTCGCGGCAGTGGCGCCGCGCCGGGAGGGTCGCATGGATTGCCACGGCTGTCACGCCCGGCTCGAATATAACGACAACTACTGTCGCAAGTGCGGCACCGCCGTCGATATCGTTGAGGTCGAGGTCATCCGCAGTCTGCCTGCGCGGCAGGTTTCAGCGGTGTCCACGCTGCGGCACGCTGCCCTGCCAGTGGTTGCACAGAGTGCGACCATGCTTGTGGCAGGCACACTGGTAAAGTTCGCGCTGCGCCAGCTGTTCGCCCGGCGGGACGTGACCTCGCGCAGCCTGCTTCCGTTTGGACGGCGCGCTGTCGACGGCGACTTCGAAGAACTACTCTACATCCGTCGTTCCCGTGCCAGATAAGAAAGCGGTCTCGCCCGCAACAGGAAAACACTCCACCCGCCAGAAGGACCTCGGCAAGCGTCGGGCATCATTGACACCCACGGAGTCCCGCCCGGCTCCCAAACGGCGCCTTGCGGCACGACCGCCTGCTAAGGGCTCGCAAGTGACGCCGGCCAGTCGCCCGCCTGCGGAGCGTCACGCAGCCCCCTCGGCCGGAAGCGCGGCCTCAAAGCGTCCCCAACCGTCCTCCGCCAGCCGCCCGCCAGTAAAGCGTCCCATATCGTCCTCGGCCAGCCGCCCGCCAGTAAAGCGTCCCACATTGTCCTCGGCCGGTGGGGCAGGGGTGATGCGACCGCGCAGGCCCGCCACCAGCGCAGCAAGAGTTCGAGTCCAACGTCCGGCGGACAGCACGCCACTTCAGCCGCCTGACAGGGGAGCCGGTCCCAGCACAGGC
>JBBRGK010000026.1:0-14856 GCA_038240805.1 Dehalococcoidia bacterium
ATAGTAGCCCAGCCAGGTCAGGCGGCGCGAAGAAACAGGAGGCACCGTTCCATGCTACGGTCCGGAGCCCGTGACACACCACGCCTGCCTGTCGGTTCGGCGGTGGAGCAACGGTGATAGAAAAGCCAACGGAATGCCGGGGAGCCTCAGGCCGACGTCAGCGACAGCGCCCCAAGGAAGTTGTAGCCGGTGTGTTCGGCGTTTCGTGCCGCTTTCAGCATGAACGACTCATCGACCTTGCCAGCCTTGAACGCCTTCAGCAGCTGCTTGAACGCCATTTTGATCGTCGCCTCATCGATCATCTCGCCATTATCCGGGTCAGCAATCGCACCAAGACCTCTGGAATCGGCCTCTTCGTAGAGCTCGACCACCCGCTTCGCGTGACCGATCTGCTCCTCGGTCGGCGTGTAAATCTCGTTGATAACCGGAATATGTGACGGATGAATTGCCCAGCGGCCGTCGAAGCCGTAGCCCGCTGATTCGATCGTCATTCGGCGCAGATCTTCCATCTCGCGCACTTTCAGATGCACGTTGTCGACCGCGTCGATACCTGCGGCACGGGCGGCGTTAATCACCCGCTGCTTTGCGTAAAGAAAGCGAATGTTCTGCCCTTCATAGGCGTCAGCGATGCCGATGTCCGCCGCGTAATCGGCGATGCCGAAAACGAGCCCCGCCATGCGATTGGAGGCGGTGGCGATGCGATAGGCGTTCTCGACTCCGAGCGCCGTCTCGATCAGCGATTCAATCTGGATCTTGCGGGTCCAGCCTGCCTGCCGTTCATACTTCGTCAGCAGCTCATCGACCTGTTCGATCTGGGAAGGCTCGAACACCTTGGGAATGATCACGCCGTGAAACTTGTCCACGGCGTGGGTGACTACGTGCTCGATGTCGCCCTGAAAGAATGGCGATTGCGTGTTGTTCGGGCGAAACGTGACGAACTTCGTGCCCCAGTCCAGCGTGTTGAAGGCCCTGGCGATGACGCCGCGAACTTCGTCGCCTTTGGCCGAGAGCGGACAGGCGTCTTCGCAGTCGGCCATGATTTCATCCGCGTCCGACGCCGCAGCCTTCTCCAGCATCTTCATGTTGTGACCGGGCAGCGTCAGTTCGGAACGTCTGATCGTGATCTCTCGTGCTTCGGATGCTTCCCGTGTCATGAAGTTGCCTCCACAAAAATTGGCTGGCTTCAGCCGGCCAGCAGGTTCCGCGCAATGACTTTCAGTTCCAGGATTGGCTTTGCGCCCTCGAAAATTGGCAACACCTGTGCGTCGACGACATAGCGCGAGATCGGGGTCTCCTCAGCATAGCCCCAGCCACCGTGCAAGAGCTGCCCCTCCTGCGTCGTCCAGACCGCCACGTCGCAGGCAAATAGCTTCGCCATCGCGGCTTCGAGCGTGGCGCGTTCGTTCTCCTGCATCGAGCGAGCTGCCACATACGTAAGCTGGCGAGCAGCAGCAAGATGAACTGCCATCCTTCCCAGCTTGTACTGCGTCAGCTGGTACTCTCCGATCGGCTTTCCGAACTGCTTGCGATCCGCCGCATAGGCAGCGGTCTGTTCGAGTGCCGCCTGGGCGACGCCGCAGGCGCGGGCGCCTGTTTGGAGCCTGCCCATTTCAAAACCGGCCATCTGCAGGTAAAAGCCCCGGTTGACGCCCTGCTCAGCCCCGACCAGGTTGTCATCAGGTACGAAGAAATTATCGAAGTTCAGCATGAAGGAGTGCATCCCCCGGTAACCAGGGGTCGCAATCGCCTTGCCGCTTATTGCGCCGCCGCCGGGCTGCCGCTGATTGAACTCGTAACCGTACTCAGGTCGCTTTTCGACGATAAACAGTGAGAGACCACGCGCCCCCGACACCGCGTCGGCGTTGGTTCGCGCCAGGAGGGCGAGCACATCCGCCCGGCCGGAGAATGTGGACCATGCCTTGTTGCCGTTGATCACCCAGCCCTGCTTGCCGTCAACCTCAGCCGGCTCGGCCTTGCACGACACACCGGCGACGTCCGAACCGACATCCGGCTCTGTAACGGCGACCGCGACCAGGATCTCGCCGGTGGCAATCAGAGGCAGCCACTTTGACCGCTGCTCCTCCGTGCCGCCGTTGAGCAGCGCTTTGATCAGAATCTCCGGCCTTGTGTTGAGGCTGCCTGCTGCGCCAAGCGATGCGGCCGATAACTCTTCGGTGGTGATGACCATGACCAGCATGCCCATCTCCGTGCCGCCGTAGCGCTCCGGGATTGAGGCTGCAAACAAGCCCATATCCGCGATTTTGCGGATCAGCTCGTCAGGCACAAGCTGATCGCCGCGATGGATCTGCTCGGCCAGAGGAGACACTTCGCTCCTGGCGAAAGCGCGTACGTGGTCGCGCGTCATCGTCGCCATCTCGTCGTTCAGCCAGATCCTGTTGCTGCCGCGCGTCTGAATGACGCGTCGGCCGATCTCGCGCAACCGCGCCTCGTCCATGCCGCCGCGAATGGTCGCCATCAGTTCGGGCGTACCGAGCTGAGTCCGGAGCCGGGCGTCGTCGATGCCGAAGTCGTCCGGCGCGGAGTCGGCCTGACTGCGCAGCTTCTGAACCACCTCGGCGGTGAACGCCACGGCAATCGAAACGATTTCGTGGTCGTCATGGCCCGACTCGCTTGCCAGCCGTGCATAGGCGAGCAACTCATGCGCAGCGCGCAGCTCGGTCGCGGCGTAGGCGATCCGCTCCGCAAGCACCTGATGCTCATCGATCCCTTTACCACCGGCCGTTGTCACGCGGGCCTTGCCAATGGCGCCATCGAGCACTCCCTGTGCCGCTGCGGCCAGCCGCTCTGCGGCCTCCAAAGTGACCTCTCGTGTTGCAGTCATGCTCATAGTCGGTAGTGCTCCGTCGGGCAGTTTTTTGCGCCTTTACTGACCGTTCGCCGCATCAACAGGGGCGCGACGAGGCATCAACAGCCAGTAGTCGAGGTCAAGGACGACCGCTGGATCATACCGTTCGCGACCCGTTTCCGGATCGCGGCTTCGCAGTTCGATTTTTTGCGAGTGTGGGTCGGCGTTCTTTACCGCCACCAGCCGGAGCCGTAACGCGCCCAGGTGCGGTTCTCGCGGCAACATCGCCGTCTCCAGAACATCCGACCATGCGTAGATGGTGTCGCCCGCGAAAGTCGGACCGACGTGTGAGCCAGCATTCCAGGCAAGGATACCGAGGGCGTTCTCCAGGCCATTGAACGAGAGCGCCCGCGCCACGGAAATGACATGGCCGCCGTACATCAGACGGCGTCCGAACCGAGAATCCTTCATTTCGTGAGCGTTGAAGTGTACCCTGGCGTTGTTCTGGTACAGCCTCGTGGCCAGCGCATGCTCCGACTCTTCAATCGTCATGGCACCGTCGTGGTAGATGCGTTCCCCCGCCGCATAGTCCTCGAAGAAGAATTGTCCGCCTGTGACTGCGGCATCGAACCGCTCTGCGTGCAGCTCGGCCGGCACATGCAGACGATCGATTGCCACGGAGGAGGGTAGTTCCGGTACCACGCTGACAGTGACGGGAGTTTGCGGGTCACGCTTATTCACCATCACCCAGCGGTTGAACTCGATGACCAGAAGGTTCTTCTGGTTGAAGCCGCGAGTGTGGACATACACGATTCCGGTGGCCCCGTTTGATGTCTCCTTGAGGCCGATGACGGTCGAGTCGGCGCGAAGGGTATCGCCCGGGAAGACGGGTGCAAGGAATCGAACATCTGCGTAGCCGAGGTTTGCAACGGCGTTCAGCGAGATATCGCCGACTGACTTGCCGAAGACGGTGTGGAACACCAGCAGATCGTTGATCGTCTCGCGGCTGTACCCAAGCCGCCGTGCGAACTCGGCATCGCAATGCAGCGGATTTCGGTCCCCGGTGAGCGCGATGTACAGCGTCGCGTCCCCCACGGTGAGAGTACGAGGGATCGGGTGCAGCATGACCTGGCCGACACGGAAATCCTCGAAGTAGTTGCCCGTGTTGGTTTTGCCAGATGCAACGCCCTGCCCGGCCGCGGGGGAATCGCCTGCCTCGCCTGCTGACACCATGAACGCGCCGCTCCCGCCAGTTGTCAAAGACCGCAGTCACACGCCTTTCCGATGGCGCATGGTTCGCTCAGTATACGGGCCAGTCCGGGCTGCAGAATAGTGCGCGGCCCCACTATGCTGAGCCCCACTGCAAGCACTTCAGGCTATCAGATTTGCCTACGGCACACCGGTGTCACCCGGCGGTCCGGTCTCGATGATGCCGGCCCATTCAAGTGAGAGACGCATGATCTCCGGGGTCAGGACATGGCCTCCGGCAAACTCGTGGAAGGTGACGTCGTATCCGGCGCGGTCCAGCTGCGGCGCGAGCATACGACTCGTCGCGTCGATGGGCAGCACGGTATCTTCTGTGCCGTGAGTCAGAAGAATGCGCGGGCGCCCCACGACCGAAGGCGGCCAGCAGAACCCCGGCGAGTTCCCAAGCACGTGGGTGAACAGGTCGCCGTTCGCGATGCCTATCGACAGTCCGTACGAAGCGCCATCGGAAAAGCCCTCGATCAGGATTCGCTCGGGATCGATCGGCAGAGCGTCGAAGACGAAGGCAAGGGCACGGTCGATCGAAGCGACATCCGGTCCGAACCCGCCGCGAAGAACGTCCCATGTGGCTGAGCCGGAGTCCGGAGCGAGCACGACCACGCCGGCCGCTTCAGCAGTCTCGCGCCAGCGGTTGATCATGCGCTCGCCCTTGCTGCCTGCGCCGTGCAACGACACCATCAGCGGTGCCAGCCGCCGCGTAGCCGCCGCGGCTGGCACCAGGAGCACACCGGTCCATCCCGCGGCGGCTTCCGATCGGTGTTCGCCCGGCAAGAGGCCGGGGGTGACCTCCCCACCAGGTCGCGCTGTCAGACGGCCCGCCGCATATCCCACCGGCAACGTATCGTTCCGCTCGACCACGATCGCCTCCGCTCCCGCCCGGCAACTCAGGGTGGCGTGCAACCAAAGTACCACCCGCCGACGCCGCTCTTTGACCATGCGAGGGGCGAAGCCTACGATTATGGACGCGGTTGGCGGCCTTGCCGGCCCGAATGCAGTGATTCAGGTCTGACGACACAGGAGAGAATTCATGCGTGACGCGGTGATTTGTACGCCTTTGCGAACGCCCGTGGGCCGTTTCGGCGGTTCTCTAAGGGATGTCTCGGCGGAGACGCTGGCTGCGCTGGTCGTGCAGGCAGTGCTGGAACGCTCGGGGCTCGCCGCCGAACACGTGGACGACTGCATTTTCGGGCATTGCTATCCAAACGGCGAAACGCCCGCAATGGGACGTTTGGCGGCGCTCCACGCCGGTCTCCCCGTCGAAGTGCCCGGCTTCCAGCTGGACCGCCGCTGCGGGTCGGGACTTCAAGCGATCTGCCTTGCGGCGATGGAGGTTCAAACCGGCGTCGCCGATGTCGTCCTTGCCGGCGGCGTCGAGAGCATGAGCAACGCCGAGTTCTACAGCACGACCGTGCGCTGGGGGCCGAACCGTGGTGAAGTGAAGCTCATGGACCGCCTGGACCGCGGGCGAATCACGGCCGGCACCTACCGATACCCCGTCGATGGCGGCATGCTCGAGACGGCCGAAAACCTGCGCCGGCAGTACAACATCCCCCGCGAGGAACAAGACGAATACGCGCTTCGCAGCCATCAGCGAGCAATCGCGGCGATTGAATCGGGCAAGTTCGACAATGAAATCGTGCCGGTGCCCGTCCCTGCGAAAAAAGGCGAGGGCGTTCTCTTTGGCCGCGATGAGCACCCGCGCGGAGACTCGACCCTGGAAAAGCTCTCCTCGCTTCGAGCCGTACGGGCGAAGCAGGATCCGGAGTCAACCGTCACGGCGGGCAACGCCAGCGGCGAGAACGATGCCGCCGCTTGCTGCATCGTCACGACACCGGAACGGGCGCAGGAGTTGGGCCTGAAGCCAATGGGGAAACTCGTGTCGTGGGCTGCGGCAGGCGTTCACCCTGCATATATGGGCATCGGACCCGTCCCGGCCACGAAAAAGGCGCTCGCCCGCGCCGGTCTGACGCTCAAGGACATCGACCTGATCGAACTGAACGAGGCGTTTGCCGCTCAGGTGCTCGCCGTGACCCGCGAGTGGGGGTTCACGGACAGCGATTTTGATCGCACGAACGTCAACGGCTCCGGCATTTCGATCGGCCACCCCGTCGGCGCCACTGGCGTCCGCATCATGGCGACCATGCTCAATGAAATGGAGCGTCGCAACTCCCAATTCGCTCTCGAAACGATGTGTATCGGCGGCGGACAGGGAATCGCGGCTGTGATTGAGAGATACACGGGATAGTAGCGCTTTATGTCCCGGAAAGGGATGGAGCCGGGAGCCACGTTTGAACCAGAATCCTGCGGCGTGGGACCTGATGGGACATCTCTTCCGCGCCCATCCATGGCACGGCGTAGAGATAGGGTCAGACGCTCCGGCCGTTGTGACGGCGTACATCGAGATCGTGCCCGACGATCCCGTGAAGTTCGAAGTGGACAAGGTCAGCGGTTTTCTCAAAGTGGACCGGCCACAGCAGTACTCGAACGTCTCGCCATCCATGTACGGTTTCGTGCCGCAAACCTACTGCGGTCCACAGGTCGCCCGGTTATGCGAAGCCCGGACCGGCAAAGCGGGAATCAAGGGAGACGGCGACCCGCTCGACATTTGCGTCCTGACCGAGAAGGCGATCAGTCACGGCGATATCCTCGTCGATGCGATTCCGATCGGCGGCCTCCGGGTTATCGACCGTGATGAGGCTGACGACAAGATCGTGGCGGTGATGGCCGGCGACATCGTCTACGGTGGATACCGCGACATCGGCGACCTTCCCGATAATATCCTCGATCGCCTGAAACATTACTTTCTCACCTACAAGCAGCAGCCGGACTCGGGAGAGTCAACGATTGAAATCGCCGAGGTATATGACGCAGAAGCGGCCAGAGAGGTGATCCGGGCTGCCCAGGCCGACTACACCGAAAAGTTCGCCGCATTTCAGGCGCTGCTTGTCTCAGCGCGAAGACTGTAGACTTCCCGACTACCGGCTCGCCGTGCCTTCTTATGTCGCCCAGAAATGGGGCCTGTGCTAGAGTCGAACCGAAGCACGCAGGGCGCCCCTTTTTGAAGCCGCCGACAGACCACCCCACCTGCGGCCCTGATGCCTCGATTCAACGCCCGGGTTCAGCGCGAACGTTAAACCACCGGAGACACGGATGAAGATTCACGAGTACCAGGCCAAGCAGATCCTGGCCGAGTTCGGTGTGCCCGTTCCCCATGGCCGTACTGCCACGAGTCCGCAGGAGGCCGGCGTCATCGCCGGGGAACTTGGCGGCAAGGTCGTCGTCAAGGCGCAGATCCACGCTGGCGGCCGTGGCAAAGGCGGCGGAGTCAAGCTGGCAAACAGCGCCGATGAAGCAGAGAAAGTTGCCGGCGAGATCCTCGGCATGCAGCTGATCACGCACCAGACCGGTCCGGCCGGGCAAAGAGTGAAGACCGTGCTCGTCGAAGAGCAGATGCAGATCGAGCGCGAACTCTACCTCGCCGTTCTCGTTGACGGCGCCGTCGGTGAGCCGGTGATGATGGCAAGCGCCGCAGGCGGAATGGATATCGAGGAGGTCGCCGCCAACACGCCGGACCAAATATTCCGCGTGGAGATCGACCCGGCGACTGGATTCCAGCCGTACATGGCGCGTGAACTCGCTTTTGCGCTTGACCTCTCCGGCGACCAGTTGAAAGGCGCGACGGCGTTAATGTCCGGTCTCTACAAAGCCTTCGTCGCGAGAGATGCCTCTCTGGCAGAGATCAATCCGCTCGTGGTGACGATGGACGGGCGCGTTCTTGCACTCGACGCCAAGTTCAACGTCGACGACGGCGCCCTTTTTCGCCATGCCGATATCGCCGCTCTGCGCGACCTGGACGAGGAAGATCCGCTTGAGGTCGAAGCGAAAGAGCTTGGCATCGGCAGCTACATCAAGCTGGATGGGAATATCGGCTGCGTGGTCAACGGCGCCGGCCTCGCTATGGCGACGATGGACACGATCAAGCTTGCCGGCGGTGAGCCGGCTAACTTCCTCGACATCGGCACGGTCAACAACCCGGATCGCGTCGTCAACGCGCTCAAAGTAATTATCGAAGATCCCGCCGTGAAGGCCATTCTGGTCAATATCTTCGGCGGTATGGCGCGCGTCGATGTCATCGCCCAGGGCGTGATCGACGCCTACAAGCAGCTTGTCCTGAAGATTCCCGTTGTGGCGCGGCTGGATGGGACAAACCTGGAAGAAGGCGAGCGCCTGTTGAAAGAATCTGGCCTGCCGGTTATTCGCGGCAAGGATCTGGGTGAGGCGGCGCGGCTGGCCGTCAAGGCCGCTGCTGAGGCCGCCTGAACGGTGCGGCACAGTCCGAACGCAAGCACGAGGAGCGCGACGTGAGCATTCTGGTCGATGAGAATACGCGCCTGCTGGTGCAGGGCATCACCGGCGGCGAAGGCAGCCAGCACGCCCGCCGCAGCATCGCCTTCGGCACGAATCTTGTCGCGGGAGTGACACCGGGCAGGGGCGGTCAGAAGTTCGACGACACGGTGCCAATTTTCAACACCTGTCACCAGGCCGTGAAGGAAACCGGCGCAAACGTCAGCATCATCTACGTGCCAGCGCCGTTCGCTGCCGACGCAATCCTCGAAGCGGCCGATGCGGGCATTCCCCTCGTCGTATGCATCACCGAGAATATCCCCGTCATGGATATGGTGATGGTGCGCAGAGCCTTGCAGGGCGGCCGCACCCGGCTGATTGGTCCCAACTGTCCCGGCGTGATCACTCCAGGGGCACAGTGCCGCGTCGGCATCATGCCGGGACAGATCTTTGCCCCTGGTAGCGTCGGCGTGATTTCGCGCTCGGGTACGCTCGTCTATGAGGCGGTCGCCCAGTTGACCAATCTTGGCATTGGCCAGTCCACCTGCGTGGGCGTCGGTGGCGATCCGGTGATCGGCACCCGTCAGCGCGAGGTGCTTGAGATGTTCAACGAGGACAGCGAAACTGCGGCGCTGGTTCTTATTGGCGAGATCGGTGGCACAGCCGAGCAGGAAGCCGCCGAATATCTGAAGGCGCAGGTCAAGAAGCCGGTGATCGCGTTCATAGCCGGCAGCACGGCGCCAGCTGGCCGCCGCATGGGGCACGCCGGAGCGATTATTTCCGGCAACTCCGGCACCGCGGCAGCGAAGAAAGCGGCGCTCCGGGATGCTGGGGCAACTATCGTGGAGAGCCCTGCCGAAATCGGCGCCACGACTCAACGCGTGCTGCGCGAGCGCGGGCTCGCCTGACACGCGCTCGTGCCGCCGTCTCGATGGTGGCCAGCCATTCCAGATAGTGCCGCGCCTTATAGGCTATTCCGAAGAGCGGCGTTCGCCGATCGCGGCGGCCACTCGGGCGAGCAGATCATCGATATCGAACGGCTTAGGCAGCATCCCGGCGTATCCCGACTGCCGTACCGCTGGTTCATCAATATCGCGGTGCGCAGTGAATATGAGCAACGGCGCTGGAGCCGCAGCTAATCGGAGAGCGTCCAGGCGAACAAGGGCATCTCGGGCTGTACTGGAAAAGCTGTCCGCGATCACCAGGTCCGGGACGAGCACCCGGGTCACCTGGAGCCCCAGGGCAGGCGTACTGGCGAGCACGATCTCATAGCCCTCACTCTCAAGCAGCGCGGCGACCAGATGGGCGACCGCCGCCGTGTTCTCGACCACAAGGACGACGAAACGATTGCGCGGCCCGCGCTGCTCAGCGAGGCGAACGCCACCGGACACGGCGTCATCGAGGATACCGCAACGCTCCAGAAGGGCGCAGGCCGATGCCACGTCGGCGACAGATCCAGCACACTGCGTCGCGAGATCATCGATCGCCCGCACGCGGCCCGGATCGGACGCGAGGCAGGCAATTATCGCTGCAGCAAGAGCGCGTTCATGCATCTTTGCCCTGCTTGTACCACGGCATCCACGTCGGATGCATCACCCCGGTGCAGATCCACCGTGTGAAGCGTTACCGAACTGTTCACGTATGGTAATCGTGACAGCGATGGTACGATCTCAATTGAGCCTGTCTCACCACTTTGCATGGCGGTAGGGCAGCCGGGCGCCATAGACGGCGCACAGGGAGAGCGATAGCTGTGGACGTAGCGTACCCACGCCGAGTAACCCGTGAAGTGCACATCGGGGATGCCGTTATCGGAGGCAGCGCACCGATCCTCGTTCAGTCGATGATTACCGAAGAGACCAGAGACGTAGCCGCCTGCGTCGAGTCGATCGTCAGACTGTATCGGGCAGGATGCGAGTTGGTCCGGGTGACGACGCCGACGATGGCCGACGCACGGTACCTGGGGGAGATTCGCAGTGAGCTCGATAGAAGGGGAATGCGGATCCCACTCGTCGCTGACGTCCACCATCAGGGCACCGATATTGCCGTCGAAGTTGCAAAGTACGTCGACAAGGTGCGACTGAACCCGGGCCTCTTCGTCTACCGCAAACCACGTCAGCGCGCGGAAGAGTATTCCCCTGAAGAGATCCACGACGAGTTGGAGGCGATTGAACGAAGCCTGCTGCCCGTTATTGAGATTTGCAAGCAGCGCGACATCGCCATGCGCATCGGGGTCAACCACGGGTCGCTTGCTGAGCGCCTGCTGGTCACCTACGGCGACACCCCGCAGGGGATGGTCGAATCGGCTCTGGAGTATGTGCGCATCTGTGAAGCGCACGACTACAGGAACATCGTCATTTCGTTGAAGGCGTCGCGGGTACCGATCATGGTGCAGGCGAACCGGCTGATGGCGGCTCGCCAGGCAGAGCTTGGCATGGACTATCCCCTGCACCTGGGCGTCACCGAAGCAGGCGACGGCGAGTACGCGCGCATTAAGTCCACGGCGGGGATCGCGACCCTCCTCTCAGAGGGCATCGGCGACACCATCCGTGTCTCGCTCGCCGAGGATCCGATCAACGAGCTGCCGGTCTGCTATGACATTCTTCAGGCGCTGGGACTTCGTCGTACAAAAGTCGAGTTCATTGCCTGCCCGTCGTGCGGACGGACCAAGTTCAACCTGCCGACCGTCTTCAATCAAGTCAAGCAGGCGACCTCGCACCTTGTCGGCCTTAACATTGCGGTCATGGGCTGCATTGTGAACGGCCCGGGCGAGATGGCGGACGCCGATTACGGTTATGTCGGCCGGGCGGCGGGGCAGATCGCTCTTTATCGCGGCCGTGAGGTGGTCAAGACAAGTATTCCGCAGGAAGACGGCGTCAAAGAGCTGGTCGCTCTGATCAAGGCCGATGGCCGCTGGGCCGAGCCGCCGGTCGCTGAAGCAACGATCTAAGGCGTCACCTGTGACACGACGCCAACGGAGAGCCAGGCGGTATGGCGCAAACAACTGAGCCGGACGAGGCCGGGACGATTCGGCTTGAAATCGTCGCCGCCGGAAACGGCTGGTGGGTAGAGGCAGGGCCGGACCCGTCAGAAATAGCCACGTACGTCTTCATCGACGCGAGCGAACATCCGCGCTTGATGGAACTTCCCGATAAAGTGCGGGCGGCCGATTTGACGGCTTCGGCCACCTGGGAACAAGCGCCGGCGTTGCTAAAAGTCGAGATACGCGGCGACTGGACCGCGTCGCTCGAACTCCCGGCAGAGCGCCCTGAACTTGAGGCCGTCCGCCGTGCCAGGTTGCTGTTCATTTGCCCCACCACGCAAGCGCTCGGGGTTAGCCCCTACCTCGCCCGTGACCGTAGCTTTTCCGTGAGGCCGGAGCGGCCGGCGGATCACTGACACAGGCTCCCAGTGGTGAGGTAGGCGCAACTGATTTTGCAGCAATTTCGACGTGAAGTGACTTTTCTTATGTACCACCGCGCTTAAAGCTGTACACTGACGTTCGACGGTTCATAATATAGCCGGTCGCACCGGAGTCGCGTCGTGCACTGGAATGCGACCTGCAGATGAAGTTGTTCGCTCTAAATTGCCGATCCCGGGAACCGGATACTCTCCGCTCGGGAACGGATGCCGGCGATGGCCGCAATCGTAAGGAGCACCATGACGACACGCGCCGCACGGGTATTGACCGAGATTCCGGGTCCGAATTCCCGCCGCCTGGTCGAATCTGAAAGTCGGTACCTCGCTCCCGGATTGCAGTCGATCGGCCTGTTCAGCGGCATCGCGCTGGACGAGGGTCACGGGGCGCAGGTGACGGATGTCGATGGGAACACGTTTATCGACTTTACCGCTGGCGTCGGCGTCGCCTCCCTGGGACACGCGCATCCCGCTTATGTACGGGCGATGAGCGAACAGCTAGCGCAAATTTCCGTTGGCAGCTATACGACCCGCCGCCGGGCCGAATTCCTGGAAGAGTTGCAGCCGCTGCTACCGAGCGGGTTGGACCGGATGCAGTTCTACTCCGGCGGCGCTGAGGCGGTCGAAGCAGCGCTACGAATGGCTCGTTCATACACCGGCCGGTTTGAGGTTATCTCGTTCTGGGGTGGTTTTCACGGCAAGACCGGCAGCACTCTCGCGTTGAGTGGTCCGGACGTAAAGCAGAACCTTGGGCCTCTGCATCCTGGCGTTCACAACGTCCCCTATCCGGACTGGGCACGACCGCCCTTTGACGCTATCGATAGCGACGACCTGGGCCGGCGCTGCGTCGACTTCCTGCGGGCGTACATCAAGAACAGCACAGCCGGCAGTCTGGCCGCGATCATTGTTGAGCCAATTCAGGGCACTGCCGGCAACGTTGTACCTCCCGATGGTTTCCTGCGCGCTGTTGCCGATGTGGCCCACGAGCACGGGGCGCTGTTCATCGCTGACGAGATGATCACCGGCTTCGGCCGCACTGGCCTGATGTTCGGGGTCGAGCACTTCGGTGTGACGCCCGACGCGATCACCGTCGGCAAGGGCGTCGGCAATGGCTACCCCGTCGCAGGACTGATCAGCCGGCAGGAGTTGATGGCAGCAGCGCCGTTCGGGCTCCCCTCCGGCAGCTCCTCAAGCTACGGTGGCAACCCGCTCGCCGGGGCGGCTGTTCAGGCAACGCTGAAGACGATCCTCACCGATGGCCTGGTCGAGAACGCTGAGCGGGTCGGTGCGGCGATGCTCTCACGGCTGCGCAGGCTCCCCGATCGCTATCCGTTCATTGGCGAGGTACGAGGCAAGGGGTTAATGATCGGGGTAGATGTTGTGACGGGTCGCGACCGGGCGGCGCCGATGCCGTCGACGCTGACGCGGCGTGTATTCCATGAGGCGCTGCGTCGCGGCCTCCTTGCGATGTGCTACGGCCCGCGCATCCGCATTAATCCGCCGCTCGTCATCGACATGGACATGGCGCTCGAAGGCGTCGAGATTCTTGAGGATGTTTTCGACGCCCTGTCGGCTGATCTATCGGCTGCTGCGGGGTGTTAAACGGAGCCTTAATCGGCGCGGGCAACATCGCTCGCAACGGGCATCTGCCTGCATACCTGGACTCCGAGGCGGTGCGGTCGCTGCTTAAAATCACCTCCGTGGCCGACCTCTGCCCCGAGAACCTGGCTCTTGTCGCGAGGGCCCTGCCGGGCGTCCGGACCTATGCCAGTCCCGAAGCGCTCTTTGATGCCGAAGCGCCCGACTTCGTGGACATCTGCGCTCCCCCGTTCGCACATCGTGATCTAATCGAACGAGCCATCGACGCCGGCTGTCACGTGATTTGTGAAAAACCATTGACCACGGATCTCTCCGATGCTCTGGCGATTCGAAGCCTCGTCTCGCGCCGCGGTCGTGTCCTCTTTCCTTGTCACCAGTATCACTACGCCCCCCAGTGGCAGGCGATGCGGCATGCGCTTGACTCGGGAGAGATAGGCCCTGTCGAACTCGGGCTGCTGACCGTTCAGCGTACCGGCGCGAATCCAGGTAATTCAGCCTGGAATCCGACGTGGCGGACCGATGGACGGCTCGCGGGAGGCGGCATCCTTGTCGATCATGGCACGCATCTCTTTTACCAGTTGCAGTCCGTTTTCGGCAGGCCGCGTGAGATAGCGTGCCGCACGGAGCGCAGGTTGCCCGGGTGTGGTGTTGATGATACGACTACGGTGTATCTCCGCTACGGGGCACGCACAGTTCGCATCTACCTGACGTGGGCGTCACGCTCACGGTTTTCAAGCCATCGGTATGTGGGCAGCCGTGGCGAAATCGTCTGCATGGACGACCGAATCACTGTGCGGACCAATACCGGCGAGCGCGAGATCCCGTTCGCCGAAGGGCTATCGCAAGGCTCTGCCCATAGCGAGTGGTTCGCACCACTCCTGGTGGAGTTTGCGGACCGTGTCATCGCCCGCGATTTTCGCACGGACAGGCTCGACGAGGCCGTCGATGTCGCCGCCTACATTAGCCTCGCCTACGCTTCAGCATCGCAAGGCGGCCGTCCGATGGCCTGGCATGACCCGGTGGTCGAAGTCCCTGAGTACGCCTACGCCGCCGCAGGAGACTGAGCCGGGACCGCCCGTCCAATCGCTGGCGGCCTACTATTCGTAGCGCAGCGCCTCAGCCGGTTCGATGCGTCCCGCCTGCCAGGTGGCCAGCAGGGTTGTCGCCAGCGCAGCGACGTAAGCGATTGCGACTATC
Organism: Dehalococcoidia bacterium; assembly: GCA_038240805.1. Lineage (GTDB taxonomy): Bacteria > Chloroflexota > Dehalococcoidia > CAUJGQ01 > CAUJGQ01 > JBBRGK01. Next base: position 14,627 of record JBBRGK010000026.1, read on the forward strand.
AGCGCGATCTCGCCCCATGGCAGGGATAGCTGCAGTTCGCGGAAGTTGTTCGACAGGTACACGACCGCGTTGTGGGCGAGCAACACGCCAAGCACCACGCCAACGCCTATGCCGAGCAGGGCAATGAACGAGACCTCCATCAAAAAGCTGGCCTGCACCAGCCGCCGTTGAAGGCCGATCGCCCGCAACATACCGATCTCCTGCCGACGCTCAACCACCGCCCTGGTGCT
>JBBRGK010000027.1:0-14712 GCA_038240805.1 Dehalococcoidia bacterium
CTTCGGTTCGGACTCTGCCTCATCTTCAGCTTCGTCCTCATCGATATCGGCGTCGTCGTCTGCTTCGTCATCGGCTTCGTCCTCGATATCATCGAGTTCTTCGCCGGCGGCTACACTCATCTCGGCTCCGACAGCTTCCGCAAGCGCAAGAATGCCCTCGGCCTCCTCGAAGACTCCATCGAAGCCGTCTTCATCGTCGATCGCGGTGAACAGACGAGGGCGTGGCCCGAGCTGTCGTTCTTCTGGCGGCAGATCAAGGTGCGCCCGCGCCGGAATCAGCTTACCGATAATCACGTTCTCCTTCAGACCCTGGAGATGGTCTGTGCGGCCAGTGATCGCGGCCTCCGTGAGCACGCGGGTCGTCTCCTGGAACGACGCCGCTGCGAGGAAGCTATCGGTGCTTAGCGATGCCTTGGTCACGCCCAGCAGGACCGGCTTCGCCGTTGCCGGCTCGCCGCCCTCCGCCAGGATGCTGGCATTGCGGTCCTCGTAAACGAACCGATCCACCAGTTCACCCGGAAGCATGCCGGTGTCACCGGCCTGGTCGATGATCACCTTGCGGAGCATCTGACGGGCGATCGTCTCAATGTGCTTGTCGTTGATGTTCACGCCCTGAGAGCGATACACCTTTTGTACCTCTTCCACGAGATACATCTGCACCGCTTCGCGCCCTTGAATAGCGAGCACGTCCTGCGGGTTCTTCGAACCTTCGGTCAGCTTGTCGCCGGCGTGTACCTGAGCTCCATCTTCGACCAGGAGACGAGCCTGCGCGGTGACCGGGTATTCACGCTCGTCTTTCTCCTCATACACGATGGAGATCAGGTCGCCACGGTCGCGTACCACGCGGCCCGCGATGCGGGCGACGTACTCATTCGAGACGACGGCTGTGCCGTTCGTGCCCTGCTCGGCCGGACGAGCGAGCAGGGTGCCCGCTTCGACCCACTGGTCGTTCTCAACCACCGGCTCGATGCCGGCGGGCAGTTCGAAGTCGTCGTGGTATCGTTCCGTGCTGGCGACGCGCACCTTGCGCTGTTCGCCCTCGCGGACGATGGTCACCGCGCCGTCGATTTCGGAGATCTTGGCTTCTCCCTTCGGCACGCGTGCTTCGAAGAGCTCTTCCACACGAGGGAGTCCGCTGGTGATGTCCAGACCGCCGGCAACGCCGCCGAGATGGAAGGTACGCATCGTCAACTGCGTGCCTGGCTCACCGATCGACTGCGCCGCGATGATGCCGACAGCTTCACCGATCTCGACCATGTGGCCGCGAGCCAGGCTGCGGCCGTAGCAGAGCCGGCAGATGCCGCGTTTGGCATCGCAGGTAAGGGGAGAGCGGACGAAGACCTGCACACGAACCGAGGGCTCGCCTGCCGCTTCCGCAGCAACCTCGCGTCGCCCCCGCTCTTCCATGATGAGCTCGGCTTTTTCCTCGTCGATCTCTTCGTTGCGATCGACGAGGATCTCGCCGGTCTCTTCGTTGATGAACGGTTGCGCCGCATAGCGCCCGAGAATGCGCTCGGGCAGCGTCTCCATGACGCTCTTATCGGCCGGTTCACTTAACCAGATGCCGGAGAGCGTCTCGCAGTCCTCCAGCAGTACGATCACGTCCTGTGCCACGTCGATCAGCCGGCGCGTCAGGTAACCGGAGTCCGCCGTACGGAGAGCGGTATCAGCGAGGCCCTTGCGGGCGCCGTGGGTCGAGATGAAGTACTCGAGCACGGTGAGTCCCTCGCGGAAGCTGGACCGAATCGGCAGGTCGATAATCCGACCGGAAGGGTCGGTCATCAGGCCACGCATCCCGGCCATCTGACGAATCTGGGCGATGTTACCTTTCGCGCCCGAGTTCGCCATGATGTATACCGAGCCGTACTCCTCCAGATGGTTGGCGATCTCCGCTGTTACCTTGTTCGTGGTCTCATTCCAGACGTCGATCGCCTGCGAGTACCGTTCGTCTTCAGTCAGGTTGCCCATCTGGAACTGCGAATCGATCAGCTGAATGTTCTCCTCAGCCTGTCGCAGCAGCTCCTTCTTGGCTGGCGGAACCTTCACGTCGTGGATCGACATGGTGATGCCCGATTGCGTGGCATAGCGGAAGCCAACGGACTTAATTTTGTCCACAAGCTCGACCGTGCGCTCATCACCGAGCTTCTTGTAGCACTCAGCCACCACGTCCTTCAGGTTCTTGCCGTTCATGAGCACATTCTTGTACTCGATGATCGGGCGGCCGTTCTCATCCCTGTCGTCCGGCAAGATCTCATTGAAGACGATCCGGCCGGGCGTCGTGATGATGTCCTGATAGGCGGTGTGCTCGTCGCGCACCATAATTTCGGCTCGCAGCTCGACGATGTTCAGGTCGAGCGCCAGCCGCACTTCGGCGAAGCTGCCATATCGACCAACCGCGTGTGTGCCCGCTGCCTGATCACCCGGCGCGTACTTGCCTCTGGCGAACGGGTCCGTCATCGTCATATAGAAGCAGCCCAGCACCATGTCAAGGCGTGGCGCCACAACCGGCTCGCCCGAACTGGGCGAAAGCAGGTTGTGTGTCGAGAGCATGATCTGCCGCGCCTCTGCAACGGCTTCGCGGGAAAGTGGCACATGGACGGCCATCTGATCGCCGTCGAAGTCAGCGTTGAACGCGAGGCAAACCAGCGGATGCAGTTGGATGGCGCTGCCATCGATCAACACCGGCTCGAATGCCTGGATACCGAGACGGTGCAGCGTCGGTGCGCGGTTGAGCAGCACCGGGCGCTGCTTGATCACCTCGTCCAGCACGTCCCAGACCTCGGGGCGGGCGCGCTCGGCGAACCGTTTAGCGCTCTTGATGTTGTGCGCCAGACCGCGGGCAACCAGAGCGTGCATGACGAACGGCTTGAACAGCTCCAGGGCCATCCGCTTCGGCAGGCCGCACTGGTGCAGCTTCAGCTCAGGGCCAACAACGATGACCGAGCGGCCTGAGTAGTCGACGCGCTTGCCGAGCAGGTTCTGACGGAAGCGTCCCTGCTTGCCCTTAAGCATGTCAGAGAGCGACTTTAGCTTATGGTTGCCTGACCCGGAGACCGCGCGTCCGCGGCGACCGTTGTCGATCAGCGAGTCAACAGCCTCCTGCAACATCCGCTTCTCGTTTCGGATGATGATCTCCGGCGCGCCCAGGTCCAGCAGCCGCTTCAAGCGGTTGTTGCGGTTGATTACACGGCGATAAAGATCGTTCAGGTCGCTTGTGGCAAAGCGGCCGCCATCGAGCTGAACCATCGGGCGCAGGTCAGGGGGAAGCACTGGCAATACTGTGAAGATCATCCACGAGGGCTGGTTGCCCGACTGGCGCAGCGCCTCAACGACGCGAAGCCGCTTGGTCGCTTTCTTGCGCCGCTGGCCGCTCGTGGAGTTGACCTCCAGGTGCAGCTTCGTGCGCAGATCCTCCATGTCGACGCCCTTGAGGATATTCAGCACCGCTTCGGCGCCCATGCCTGCCTCGAAAATACCCCGGTAGGAATCGGTCCACTCGCGGTACTTCTGCTCCGGAATCAGGCGCAATGGCTGAATGTCTTTGGTCAGCTCGTCGATCTGCTCCTGGTATTTCTCCCGGATCGCTACTTCTTCGGTCTTCTTCTTTTCGATCAGTGGCTCTACCTCAGCCGTAGCTGCGGCGCGCCGCTGGTCGAGCGTGGCATCGGTCGTAAAAGCGACGTCCTGCACGCGCTGGGCTTCGCGGGTCTTGATCTGCTCAGCCTGGTCGGCGTACGCCTTCTGGATCTCGGCCTCGATCGTTGGCTTGATCATCTCATCGGCGCGAACCAGCAGCACATCGCCGAGACGCACTTCTTCGCCGCTCGCCTCGCCGACCCGGCCCGCAAGTGTAGCGGTCACCGCTTCGTTCTGGCCATCGAGCTCAGTCCGTGCAGCATCGAACTCGACCTTGATCGCCTCGAGCTGACGTTTGCGTTCTGCCTCGAACTCTTCGACCGCAGCATCGACTGATTCACGCGCAGCGGTGATCTGCGCCTGGATCGTGCCGGTCGCAGCCTTGACCTCGGATTCCATATGCTCCGCGATCGCCTCAATGCGGCGCTTCCGCTCCTCTTCGTTAACGGAAACGATGATGTACTGAGCGAAGTAGAGTACGCGCTCAAGCGATCGTGGTGAGATATCGAGCAGCAGGCCGAGCCGACTGGGCGTGCCCTTCACGAACCAGATGTGGCTGACCGGCGAAGCGAGCTCGATGTGGCCCATGCGCTCGCGGCGCACTTTGCTGCGGGCAACTTCGACGCCGCACTTGTCGCACTTGATGCCCTTGTAGCGCACGCGCTTGTACTTGCCGCAGTAGCACTCAAAATCCTTGGTTGGACCGAAGATCTTCTCGCAGAAAAGGCCATCCTTCTCGGGCTTGAGCGTGCGGTAATTGATGGTCTCTGGCTTGGTTACTTCACCGTACGACCAGCTTTTGATCTGCTCTGGCGACGCCAGAGAGATGCGGACAGCGTTAAAATCGTTGACTTCGAGCATGTAGGGAATTTCCTCCGCGATAGCTCCGGACGGTCCGTCTGACGGCCCGCCCAGAGCTGCATTACCCGCGAACTGAGTGGATTCGCCCGCTCGGGGACAGCGCGAATCCGGGTCTAACCGCTGTTAGTGGACTAGAGGTCGCCTGCGAACAGGTCTTCGCGCTCGAATCCTGAAAGGTTGATGCCGATCTGCGGCACATCAGCCTGGTCTTCGGCCCGGAACGAGACAAGCTCCTCGTCTTCGGTCAGCACCTCGCCCGCGAGGCCGAGGCTCTGAAGCTCCTTGACCAGAACCTTGAATGACTCTGGTACGCCCGGCTCAAGGACGTTCTCACCCTTGACGATCGCCTCGTACGTCTTCACGCGACCGACAACATCGTCCGACTTGACCGTCAACAGCTCCTGGAGAATGTGAGCGGCGCCGTACGCCTCCAACGCCCACACTTCCATTTCTCCGAAGCGCTGACCGCCGAACTGCGCCTTGCCGCCCAGTGGCTGCTGGGTGATGAGCGAGTATGGGCCAGTCGAACGGGCGTGGATTTTGTCCTCCACGAGGTGGATGAGCTTGAGCATGTAGATGTAGCCAACGGTGATCGGCTGGTCGAAGGGCTCGCCGGTGCGGCCGTCGAAGATGGTCTGCTTGCCGAAGATCGGCGGTGCAAGACGCCGTTCAGAGTTTGCCCGGTCAGCGAGGATGTCAAGCTCTTCCATCGACTTGCCCTTCGCCACTTCGCCATTCTGCGTCAGCCAGATCTCCAGGCAGGCACGCTTGGCAGCGTCAGGGAAAAGGTCGCTGAACACTTCGTCCGGGTTGTACCCCTGCTCGCCCACGAAGCGGCGCATCCGATCAACGTCGAGGTACTCACCGTCAACGGGATCGCCCGACGCTGTCGGCTTGCCGTAAACGTCGTACTGGTCCGGCGAGATCGCGCCGGCTTCGAGTGCCAGCCAGGCACGGGCGAGCGCATCTTCGATCTTCACATCCGTGGCGCCGTCGAAAACCGGCGTCACAGCGCGGAATCCGAGCGACTTGGCGGCCCAGCCGAGATGTGTCTCGAGCACCTGGCCGAGATTCATACGGCTCGGTACGCCGATTGGATTAAGAACGATATCGACCGGGCGGCCGTCGGCAAGATACGGCATGTCCTCTGGCGGCAGAATGCGGGCGACCACGCCCTTGTTGCCGTGGCGACCGGCCATCTTGTCGCCTTCTGAAAGCTTGCGCTTCTGGGCAATCGACACGCGTACCAGCTTGTTGACGCCGGCCGGTAGCTCGAGATGCGACTCGCGGTCGAAGACTTTGACATCGATCACTTTGCCGCGCTCGCCGTGCGGCACTCGCAGCGAGGTGTCCTTCACCTCACGGGCTTTTTCACCAAAGATCGCCCGCAGCAGTTTCTCTTCCGCTGTTAGCTCGGTTTCGCCCTTTGGCGTGATCTTACCGACCAGGATGTCACCTTCACGTACCTCGGCGCCGACGCGAATCACGCCTTCCTCATCAAGGTCGCGCAGGCTGTCCTCACCGACGTTTGGGATGTCCCGCGTGATCTCTTCAGGTCCGAGCTTGGTGTCACGCGCCTCGATCTCGTGCTTTTCGATGTGGATCGAGGTGAACATGTCGTCGCGGCAGATCCGCTCGGAGATGATGATCGCGTCCTCGAAGTTGTAGCCTTCCCAACTCATGAACGCGCAGAGCACGCTCTGGCCGAGGGCCAGTTCGCCCTGATCGGTCGAGGAACTGTCAGCCAGCGCCTGCCCGGCGATGACCTCCTGACCATGCAGGACGATCGGACGCTGGTTGATGCATGTTCCCTGATTGGATCGGACGAACTTCGAGAGCGGAAATTCATCGCGCTCGCCGTCCACGTACTCGACGATGATCTTCTTCGCTGTAGACATCGTGACCCGGCCATCTTTCTTAGCAAAGATCACCTGACCGGAGTCGTACGCCGCCTGCCGTTCCATACCGGTGCCGACGAGCGGAACCTCGGGACGAAGAAGCGGCACCGCCTGACGCTGCATGTTCGAACCCATAAGCGCCCTGTTCGCGTCGTCATGTTCAAGGAACGGAATGAGCGACGTCGCCACCGAGACGATCTGCTTCGGCGAGACATCCATGTAGTCCACGTGATCAGACGACTCGACGCGGAAGTCCTGCCGGTGCCGGACTTCGACATGCTCATCAATGAACTGCCCGTGCGGGTCGATCTTGACGTTTGCCTGGGCAACGACGTAGTTGTCCTCCACATCGGCCGAGAGGTACTCGACGATGTTGGAGACGAACGGCCGCACTTTGACGCGTTCGGCCTCACCTGCCGCGATCTTCTTCGCCATCTGCGCGGTAATTTCCGTTCCGGTCTGGGCAAAGACGCCCCTTCCGTCGCGTACATCCTCACGCAGCACCCGTCCGACGAAGTCCGTGCTGTCCTTAGGAAGCTCTCGCACGATCTTCCGATACGGCGTCTCGATGAAGCCGTAGGGGTTTACTTTGCCGAACGTTGCCAGCGAGCCGATCAGACCGATGTTCGGCCCTTCAGGTGTCTCGATCGGGCAGATGCGGCCGTAATGACTGTGATGCACGTCGCGAACGTCGAATCCGGCGCGATCGCGGGAAAGGCCGCCCGGGCCGAGTGCCGAGAGGCGGCGCTTATGCGTCAGCTCCGCCAGCGGGTTGGTCTGGTCCATGAACTGCGATAGCTGTGAGCCGCCAAAGAACTCCTTCATCGCGGCAACGACCGGGCGGATGTTGATCAGGGCGCTCGGCGTTGCCTGGTCCGGGTCAGTAATGGTCATGCGCTCTCGCACGACCCGCTCCATGCGCAGCAGGCCAATCCGAAACTGATTCTGAATCAACTCGCCCACAGCGCGGACACGCCGGTTGCCGAGGTGATCGATGTCGTCGGGCAGCCCCTGGCCGAGGTTGATGCGGACCAGCTGCTTGACGATCGAGATGATGTCCTCGTGCGTTAGAGTGCGGGTCTTCTGGTCGATGTTGATGCCTAACCGCTTGTTGAGCTTGTAGCGGCCGACACGGCCGAGGTCATACCTGCGTGCGTTGAAGAACAGCGAATCCAGCAACTGGCGCGCGTTCTCCAGGGTCGGAGGATCGCCCGGACGTAGGCGTTTGTAAAACTCTTCCAGCGCCTGGCGCTTGTTCCGTGAAGTCTCGCGCTCAAGTGTGGTCCGGATATAGTGCCGTGTCTCGGAGAGAGACTCGACATCCTCGAACTGCTCGAGGATGCGCTCGTCCGTGCCGAGCTTCGTCTCGTCATCAATCGCCGGATCGCGGTCGATGGCGCGCAGCAGGGTGGTTATCGGAATTTTGCGCTTCCGATCGACCTTCACCGACACGATGTCTTTGTTACTGGTCTCGAACTCCAGCCAGGCGCCGCGGTTAGGGATCAGCTTGCCGCCGGTCAGATCGCGGCCGCTGGCCGGATCCTGGTCCACGGTGAAGTAGACACCTGGTGAGCGCACGAGCTGCGAGACGACGACGCGTTCGGCGCCATTGATAATAAACGTGCCGTTCTTCGTCATGAGCGGGAAGTCGCCCATGAATAGCTGCTGCTCCTTGATCCCCTCAGTTTCATTGACGCGCAGCTCAACATCCACCCGGAGGGGCGCTGAGTAGGTCATGTCCTTCTCGCGGCACTCAAGCTCGGAATACTTTGGCTCGCCGAACTCGTAGTCCAGAAAGCGCAACTCCATGCGTGAGCCGGTGAAATCGACGATCGGGGAGATCTCGTTAAACAGTTCGCGTAGTCCGCTATCCTCGCGGCTCGCTTCGTCCTTGCCTCCGGTGAACCACTGGAATGAATCGAGTTGTACTTGAATGAGGTTGGGTACCGAGATGATCTCGGGGATTTGGCTGTAGACTTTACGGATGGTTGGAACGGCGGTGCGGACCGGAACAAGGTCCCTGGCAGTGGTCATGAAGTAGCACTCCTCGAGAATGTGTCATCCCGCGGCAGAACGGATGGGTGTACAGGTTTGACTCGATTTGCAATGTGTGTTTTGGGGAGAAAGACGGGCAACGAAGATTAGCCCAGCTTCGTCAGTGTAGCAGGGCAAGCTGGGTTAATCAATGCTGCGGCTATGCCGGGGCAACGCCATAAAGCATGGCGGCTTTTTCGTGCGTATAATGAAACGGTATTGAAAGCGGCACCGGCGCGCTGTCTACTACTGCTCCGGCGTCGTGGCTCATATCATACGAGCGGAGATTCCAGGTCACAAGTAATTCTGCTGGCGAAAGTTTCCGCCCGTGAGGATTGTCGGACACCCGTGAACCCACAGATTCAGCTGTCGCCCCATCCTGGCCTGGTGATGATCGTTGACGACGATCCCGTCCTCTGCGACTTCGTCTCCATGGCGCTGGGCGAACAGGGATACCGCACCGTTACTGCAGGCGACGGGACGCTTGCCCTCGACATGCTCGAACGAGAGTTACCATCGCTTATCCTCACTGACGGCAGTATGCCTCACCTCGGCGGCCGTGAGTTTGCCGCACGTGTGCGGGAAGAGTGGGGCGGTATTGTGCCGCTGGTGATCATGTCCGGCAGTCAGCCATCGCTAGCTGACCGCGACGACAAGTGTGTAGCTGAGTATCTGCCGAAACCCTTCGAACTCGACGCGCTGTTCAAAGTCGTCGAGCGCTACGCCGTGCCCTCCGCAGCCACATCGAGTTGCTGACCGGGGTGTTCCGGACAGGGCCTTTCGCCGGAGCTCCGGCCATGCGCACCAGACTTGATCAGGCTGCCGGGGCATCCCGCAGCGTTCCCGTAGCGTCGGCAAGATATAGCGCCCGGTAGGCGTAGCCACGCGAGCGAAAGTTCTCGGCTGCGCCCTGCTGACGGTCCACGATCGCAACCACGAGGGCGACAGTGCAGCCAGCCGCTTCTGCCGCCTCGACGGCTTCAAACAGCGAACCGCCAGTTGTTGCTGTGTCGTCCACCACGGCGACCCGTCTGCCCGCTGTGAGCAAGGGCTCTCCCCCGGGTCCGTACGCTGCGGCTACCAGGTCCTTCTTGCCGTGGTCCTTCTGCTCGCCGCGCACAATAAAGGCGGGAATCGGCTCGCCCTCGAGGCTGCTCACGAGCGCCGTCGCCGTCACGATCGGATCGGCCCCCAGCGTCTTGCCGCCGATCGCTTCGATACCACGGCCGCGCAGCGCCTCGAACACCAGCCGGCCGGTCAGGTACGCACCCCGCGGCGCCAGCGTGACCAGCTTGCCGTTGTAGTAGTACGTGCTGCGCTGTCCGGAGGCGAGAAGAAAGTCGCCGTAGGAGAAACAGTATTGCTGCAGCAACGCCGCGTACTCTTGCCGCAGGCTTGCCAGATCGTCGACCGGCATCGTTGTCTCCTGGAGATCTCTTCCGGCGTTAGCGCCGGCGCTGCCGTCTGGGTGGGGCGATCGCCGCTTGCTTCCTGGCCCGCCGCCGCTCCAGGAACCACTGGTAGAGAACCGAGAGCACAGCCACGGCCGCCCCGGCGACGAGGCTGGCGAACCAGTTCTGTTTGAGCAGGAAGTGCTCCAGCGCGATTACGCCTGCTGCGGCAATGGCGCCCATGAACAGGAAATCCGCCATGCCCATCCGGCGCTGCCCGCCCGCTTTACGACCTGTGCGTTCGCGTACTTTGCCGCCACCCGGGCCGCGGCGGGGACTTCCGAACTCAGCTGGCGGCCGTCGTCTGAACAATGCGCTCTCTCCGATGATTTCGGTCGCTGTCCACAACGGACTGCCGTGCCGGTTGTATGGTACACAACCTGGACGCAACGCCGGAGGCTCGATTTCCCAGTGACCAGCGCTGGTAGGCTTGTTTGATGAATGATGGAAAGAAAGAGGTAGTATCGTCGCCGGGAGCCCTGTCGCGTTCCTGGATGCTTTATGTCCTCCGTTGCGGCGATGGCACCCTCTATGCCGGTATCACGACGGACCTTGAACGGCGGCTGGCGGCACACGCCGGAGGCCGGGGCGCCCGCTACACCCGTGGCCGCGCACCCCTCGTGGTGGTGGGCTGCTGGCCATACGCGGATGAGTCAGCCGTTCGGCGCGCTGAAGCGCGATTCAAACGGCTGTCGAGGGAACTAAAGCTGACCGCAGTGGGCAGCGATTTACCTCCGTGACCGCTTGCGGCGACTCCAATTCACGAACGTGAGCTGTTGCAGGCCCATGTCCCTGGTGCTGGACGGACTAGAATAGGTGGGCTGCGTGCGGCCTGGTTCGCGAATGAATTGAGGCTCGCACGAGCGCACCGGTTGAAAGGCAATCTACCGCGTGAGGTCTTCAGCCAATGTCTGAATCCCGCGTGCGTCGCGGTTTTCGCCGCTTCATCCCCATGCCGCCGTGGTGGCTGTGGCCGCTTGCTATCGCCACCGACCTGGGGACGGGAGTCTGGCGCCTGATAACAACGAGTGGCAACTGGGATGCAGGAGTGTTTTTCGGCAGTATGGTCTGGCCGGGGCTGTTGATCGCCGCGATCGTGCTTGCGGTCGCCTGGCTTGGCTGGAGCCTGGACCTGGAGTAGCAGAGCGCGTGTTCCGCATTTTTAATGGCCCCGACTCGTTCTCCCTGACCGAGGCGCTCTCGTCATTCCGGCAGTCGCTTGATAGCGACGGCATGCTCTCGACCAACACAGCGGAGTTCGATGGTCGCGCGGTGACGCTGTCGGAGCTGATGTCCGCCTGCGACACGGTGCCGTTTTTGGCCGCTCATCGGCTCGTGATCGTCAACGGTCTGCTTGCGGCGCAGGAGGCGAAGAAGCCCGTTCGATCTTCCCGCAGCAAACGGGCTGGTGGGTCCGACGCCGATGCATCGCCCTGGGGGCAGCTGCCCGATTACGTACGCCGTCTCCCCGTAACGACGGAACTGGTACTGGTGGACGCGGTCATTCGCGATACTAATCCGCTTTTTGCCGCACTGCGGCCACTGGCGGAAGTGCGTGCTTTCGGAGCGATGGATAAGGAGCGTTTGCAGGAATGGATAGCCGTCCGGGTCAAGGCACGGAAAGCTGCGATCCAGCCGAGAGCCGCAGCCGCGCTTGCCGAAGCGGTTGGCTCAAACCTCTGGCAGATGAACAACGAGATCGATAAGCTGGCGCTGTACGCGTTTGAGCGGCCGATCGAGGTCGCCGACGTGCGGCGCATGGTCAGCGTCAGCCCTGCCGGCACGGTCTTTAACCTGACCGACGCGATCATGGCGGGGCAGGGCGGCGAAGCACTGCGGCTGGTGCGGCAACTGATGGATTCGGGCGCTGCCGGGCCGCAGTTACTGGCGCTCATCGTCCGGCAGTTTCGACAACTGGTGCTGGCGCAGGATCTGGTGCGGCGCGCGACGCCGCGTCCGGAGATCGCCCGCAAGCTGGAATCCCGTTCCGACTGGGCGCTCGGAAAGTTGCTCGATCAGGCGCGACGGTTCCCGGCGACACGGCTTGAGCAGGGCTACCGCCGCATCCTCGAAGCGGACCTCAATATCAAGCGCGGAATTCAAGACGAGGATACGGCGCTGGAACTGCTCGTGGCCGAGCTGGCCGGTCTGCGCTAGTAATTCGGTCCGTGCCCTGTCAATCGCCGTCTGCGGAATCGTCCACCCAGTCCTGGAACACCGGGTTGTAGCAGGCGACGAGGTGATCCGCCTCAAGCTCAACGAGTTGCGGCGCAACGTCCTGCCGGCAGCGGTTGAGAGCTTTCGTGCAGCGGGCTGCGAAGCTGCATTCCGGCGCGAGGTTGAGCAGCCCCGGCGGATTGCCGGGGATCGCGCGCAGCTGGCCGCGCCGACTGTCCAGGCGAGGAAGCGTGTTCAGCAGCGCCCATGTGTACGGATGCCGCGGCTTCTTGAACACGGTCTGAACGGTGCCCTGCTCGACAATCGCGCCGCCGTACATCACCGCCACGCGGTCTGCGATCTGCGCCACGACGCCGAAGTCGTGCGTGATCAGCAGAATGGCCGTATTGCGGGTGCGGCGTAAGTGATCAAGTTCAGTCAGAATCTGTGCCTGTACCGTGACATCAAGCGACGAGGTGGGCTCGTCGGCGATTATCACCTGCGGGTTGAGCGCCGTCGCCATGCCGATCATCACCCGCTGACACATGCCGCCGGAGAGATGAAACGGGTACTGACCGGCGATACGCTCCGGATCGGCGAGGCCGACGCCACGGAGCACTTCGATCGCGCGGCGCTTGCGCTCTTTCTTGTCGAGTTTGAGGTGGCTGGCAAGGATCTCCTCGACCTGCCTGCCGATCGGCAGCACGGGATTCAGGCCGCTCACGGGATCCTGGAAGATCATTGAGATCGAGTTCCCGCGCAGCCGTCGCAGCTCGTCGTCCCGAAGCGAGAGCAAGTCTGAATCCTGGAACCGGATTGAGCCGCTCGTAATCGTTCCGGGGAACGGCAGCAGCCGCAGCAGCGAGAGAGCCAGAGTGGTTTTGCCGCAGCCGCTCTCGCCGACGATGGCGACGATTTCGCCCGGCTCCAGATCGAGCGAGGCATGATTTACAGCCCGCACCGGGCCTTCGCGGGTTGCGAACTCCACGGAGAGGTCATGCACCTGGAGGATCGGGTTCGCCATGTCGGTCGCGCCTCGGTGATGTGACACCCGGTGATGGGTCAGATGCAGCGGCATAGGAAAGAGCGGTAGCCGCGCTACCGCTCATGCATTCGCGAGTTTGGAGTATACCGCCACGCGGCAACCAAAAGCATCCTGCTGCGATGGACGCGCCCGTCGGGGCTACTCCATCGAGCGGGTTACGTAGATGACGCGACCCTGCACCTCGACGTTGTCTGCACCGGTGTAGATTGGCTCCATGGTCGAGTTCATCGGCTGGAGTCGTACACGGTCGCCCTCGTGGTAGAACTTCTTCAGCGTCGTTTCACCTTCACGTTTCAGCCACGCAGCGACCATCTCGCCGTTCTCGGCCCTGTCGGTCGCCTCGAAGAGCACGATGTCGCCGTCGTTGATCAGTGCGTCGATCATCGAGGTGCCTTTGACCCGCAGAGCAAAGATGTTCTCCCTGCCGCGGGTGACACTCTCGCTCACGTCGATCGTGTCGGACGAGTCAAGCGAGAAGCTGTCGGCCGAAGGGACAGGTAGTGGCAGACCGGCAGCGATCTGGCCGACCACCGGAACAGAGACAAAACGCGAGCGCCGCGCCTTCGCATCGAGCAGTTCGATAGCACGAGACACTTCGCGATCGCGCCGGATCATCCCCAGCCGTTCGAGCGCCTTGAGGTTGTAATCGACCACTGAGGTCGAGCTGATCCCGCATCCGGTCTGGATATCGCGGATGCTGGGCGGATAGGAGTTGTCGTCCATGAAGCTGCGCATGAAGTCGAGAATGCGCTGCTGTTTAATCGAGAGTGTGCTCTTCATCACTGCCGCCCCTTCGTAACGTGGTGCCACGTTGTGCAACCCGGCGCACCTGCGCCGTGATCCGCTGGGTACGCCCCGATAAATCGGAACACCCGTTCTGGAGCACAAATGTACCACTCGTCTCATAGGGTGTCAACAATATCTGCAGCATAATTGCTCATGTGTTTAGCTGTTTGACGGTTGGGGCGGCAACAGCGACCATCGATTGCATGCTTGGACGCGGCGCCGCTCTTCGTCCGATCCTGCCGGGAGTAGTGCAGGTGCCGCTTTTCGGGACGTCGGCATTCTTGCTGCTCGACCGACGCATTACCCTGGTCGATACCGGGCTGCGCGGCAGCGCGAAGCGACTGCTGAGGGCAGTGCGGCTCGCAGGTCGGAGCGCAGACGAGATCGAGCGCATCATCATCACCCACTATCACCCCGACCATCTCGGTGGACTCGCGGAGCTGCAGCGCCTGTTGCCAGCCAAAACGGCAATTCACGCTCTGGAGGCGCCCGTTGTGACGAATTGGCCAGGACCTTCGTCGCCGTTCGCCAGCAGTGCGCTGCGTGTCTCGGTGGGTCCGATGCTGCGCCGGCTGCTTCCGTTCGTGCCGGTGCAAGTGGACGAGTTCCTGCAGGGCGGCGACGAGTTCCCGGTACTCGGCGGTATGCAAGTGGTGCACACGCCTGGCCACACTCCGGGCCATATAGCGCTCTACTTCCCGCAACTGGCCCTGCTGATCGCCGGAGATGCCATGGAGTACCGCCGTGGCCGGTTGAGCGGCCCTGCGCCTGCCTTTACGGCTGACATGGGTGACGCGCGGCGGTCAATTCGTACGATCTCGAAGCTCGAAATCGCCACGGTCGC
>JBBRGK010000028.1:0-14525 GCA_038240805.1 Dehalococcoidia bacterium
CGAAAAGCCACGCTGCCCGAGGCGGCGTCCATTCGCCCGATTTGGAGGAAATCCGTGCCCGTCAAGCGAAGTCTGTCCCTGATCCTGGTTGTCATACTGGCCGGGGTGGCGCTGGCGGGCGCGGGCGCCTTCCGGCTGCCGCAAGGTGTTGCGAAAGCGCAGACCAATACGGCAGTCCTCGACCTTTCATTTGCTTCACCGCCGGTCTGGGCGCCATCTGCCGCCGTTCAGCGTCAGCTATTTGACTGCCACGAGCAGTTCGGCTGCGTGGAGCAGGTCATGCGACAGGCCGGCGCCCCTGACGCCGCCATCGCCTTCTTTCGGCTCACCAGCCAGTTCTTGACCGATGTAATCGACACCGGCGCAATAAAAGTCGGCACCGAGTTCAGCCCCTGGAGAGCGAATTCGAACTACCAGGCTGTGCTACTCGGTGGTGTGCCGGCAGTATTGACGCCGTCCCTGAACGGCGCCGAGCACCAGGCTGAGGCTGATCCGGCCTTCATCGAGCTCAAAAAGCAATTTCCAGATTTAGTCGTATGGCCAAACGACCAGCTATTTGAAGCCGCAACAATGACACCGGCTGGCGGCATGAGCTTTGTTTTCCGTTTCAACCTGCACAACTCCTGCCATGCCTGCGGCACTCTATATGACGCTCGCTACTCCTTCGACTTCGATCCAGACCTGACCTTCAGAGGCGTGCACTACCTCGACATCGAGCAGCATTGAGCGGGCGTTCCGTGCCCTGCTGCTGACGTTTCCGTTGATGGGCGCTCCGGACATGGCGTTCTTTGCTCGCCAGCAGTTGCGTTATGCGGTATACTATGCGGGATACCGGAGCAGTCATCTGGCTGGCCCGGTCCGATGCTTCTCTCAAGCTACCTGCCTAACAGCCGAACCGAACGGCCCTGGTCCCCGGCAGTCGTGTCGCGGATACCCGCCGTACCGATGGGCAGCCATGTGCCGCCCATATCCACCAGGTGCTTCGTAACTGCCAGATTCAGCAACCAATACAAATAATGCCCTCGTAATCACCAGCCAGGAGGCTGTGTGTTGTGGCTAGTGCTGCGCCTGCAAGTAGTGTGCAGTTCTACCGTTGCTGCGGCCATTTGCGGCATGTGCATGCACGTCATGCGGAGATGAACAACAGTTCGATCGCGCTTACTACGAAGTACGACAACCAGACAACGAGACACAAAGACAACTAAGGGGAGTACAAAAGTGCCAGGACCGATCAGGTCTCAGGGCGTCCGTCGGCCAGCGCAATCCCGTGTTGGACAGCCGCGTGATCAGGACGGCCGGCCACAGAGCGGTGCCGAGCGCCGTGGCGGCCGAACGTATAAGCCTGGCCTGCACGACTGGTCGCCTGGAGCCGCCGGCAGGCCGGGGGAACGCGGTGCGGATGCCTCGGTTGACCGGGGGCAACCTGCTCGCCCCGTGCGTCCCGTGCGTCCCGTGGGTGATGAAATCCGGACGCCTTTCCGGCCGGCTCGCCCACCGTTTGGACGTCAAGGCGCGCAGGGACCGCGTACCGGCTCGGAGAACGGCTCCGGATTTCCTCGGTCACCAATGCGGCCTGGTTCGATGGGCAATGCCCCGGCGAACGGGGGAAGCGCCCCGGCGAGCGGAGGAAGCGTATCGGCGAATCGCGGCCGAGCTCCTGTGAACAGTACTGGCAACCGACCCGTCGGTCTGCCGCGCCGCGACGACCAGCAACCGGGTCCCCGGCACAACGATCAGGCGCGGTCAGGGCAATCCCGCCAGGGGCAGGCTTCCACCCCTCAAACGGGATCACGAGCTGGCGGAACCCGCTTCGGCAGCGAAGAGCCGCGTGATAACGGTAATCGCAGCCGATACCGGAGCAACACGGCGCAGCCAGCCTCCCGCCCGGCTGCGCCCGGTCGTGGTTACCGCGATGAACAAGGTGCTCCCGACGGGAACCGGGCGGACCGTGCGCCTGGATCGGGCCTTCAGCCGGCACCGTTTCGGCGTAGCGGGTTCGGTGCCCGCCGAGCACCGGTTCCAGGTGCGGACCGTCGCTTCAACGCGCCGGGCAGCGCTTCGACGCGCAATCAGGAGCCGGCACAGCCGGGTGGCAAGCGCCCGTATGCCGATCTGGATGTGATCGAGGGCGATGCAGGCAGGGATCATCCCTTCTTCCGCGATGTGAAGGATGAAGTAATCGGTCCCGGAGATCACGTCAAGGACTTCGCAGCGACAGCGCGAAGCATGCCAGGCCGAAATCGCAGACGCAATTCCGCCAGTTAGCCAGCGTCCGTTACCTTCTGCGGTGCAGCGCTGGTTCCCCGTTGGCAAGGCTTGCCAGTACCTCCAGAAGGTCGTCTAATTCAAACGGTTTACGCAGAAAAAAGTCTACCCTGGCGTTGTTCGGCTCTACGGCACTCATACCGATAATGGGCAGCTTGCTCGTCGTGTCTGCGGTGCGAAGGCGCTCGCACAGTTCCCAGCCATTTAGCCCGGGCATCATTAAATCCGTGAGTAGAAAGTCCGGCTGCTCGGAAGCGATTCTGGATATTGCCTCCGAACCGTCACGTGCGGTTTCTACCCGATAGCCATTGTCTTCAAGGGCGAAGCGGAGAAAGTCGACAATCCCCGGTTCATCATCCACAACCAGCACCAGGGGCCGGATTACCTGCCCGCTCGACGGAAGCAAATTTTTCATCGTTACCACGTTTTGTGTCGATTCAAGCGGGCATATATCTTCTTCGAACAACCATATCGGGGGGCCGCGTGTACTGGCGATACTCCCTTTAGAGTGACGGTGCTCGTGGCACGACCCGGGGAATTAGGGCGCAGAGGACCACGCAAAATGCATCGCCGCCCGCGCCAGGGACCGATGATGCGAATTGAGCCACCGGGCACTACGGCCTACAGCACGCCACTGAGCTCTTCGTGCAGACGCCGCGCTGCCAACGGTTCGGCGGCGTCGTCATCCGCCATCAACCAGAGATTTACTGCCTCCGATGCGGCAGTTCGAGCAGCCGCCGTGTCCTCGGTGCGGGCGCGAGAGAGCCTGTAGAAGTCGCGGGGCGCGGGGCGGCGGTCGAGCCGTTCGCGCAGGCGCTTCTCTGCTTCCTCAAAGCGGTCAGTACGTAAGAAGGCTTCGAGAAGGCTATCGTAGAAGACCTCTCGTTGAGCCTTGCTGCCACCAACCAAATAGATTCGCTCTTCGATCGGCTCGATCAAGGCGACGGCTGCCTCGTAGTCACCCTCGGCGAATGCGGCCATGCCCCGCATCAGGGGCTGGGCGACCTCGCCGGCAATCGCGTTGCCTTTCTCGCCACGTGCCCGGAAGGACTCGATCAGTTGATCGAGTGCGTCATGCTGCCCGGTGGCGGCGAGCGCCATCCCGTGATGGAGGTCGGCAAAAATCATGCCGGGTTGAGCTGCACGTTCGGCCGAGATAGAGCCCAGTTCCTCCCACAATTCGGGGCGCGGACGACCGGAATAGGCGTCGGTGCGCCAGAGCAGCGAGATCGGATCGTAGAGTGCGAACGATCCTGGCTGCACCGCCGGACGGATATGGCTGTCATACAACTCGAAAACGCGGCCATACTCGCCCCTCGCCAGCAGGAACAGCGCGAGGTGCCAGGAGAGGTGCAGGTGCATGCCGCCGCGCCGGTCGTAGCTGTCCAGCCAGCCGGGCATGAAGCCGGTACCCTCATCGAACGCGCCGGTTTCATAGTAGACGTGCGCCAGTGCGTGCGTCGTAAAGGCGGCCAGCGGGTAGATCTCCAGGGAGCGTAGCGCTGCGCTGCGGGCCTCGCCATATCGACGAACCTCCTGCAGCGCGAATGCGTGCAACCCCAGGAAGAACCAGTCGTCGCCGGCATATGCCTGACTTGCGGCCGTGGTTACCTGAACCATTTCATCTTGCCGTCCGGCAAACAGCAGGCTGGAAGTTGTGTTGCCGAGCAGCAGGGCATCGAGCGGGAATTCCTGCAGGTGCTCGCGCATGCGATCGATGGCCACTGCTCCGCGCCCGCCCGCAGCATCGGAAACTGCCGCCGCATGCTGCTTCTCACGCCTGGTCGACCGTTCCGCCAGTCTGCGGGCAGTTTCGGCGGAGGCGCGGGCTGCGGGTATTTTCAGATCGCGCAGCAGGACCATCGCCAGCGCGGCGTGGGCGAGAGCGAAATCGGGGTCCGCAGCGATCGCGCCCTCAAAACATCCTGCCGGATCGGCTCCGTGAGCCAGCACCAGTTCTTGACCGGCGCGGTATCTTTCGGCAGCACGATCGGACGCCGTGCTTAGGGGGAGTCCATATCGATCCTCGCGGGTTGCGGTTGTCACCATCACCTGAACTCCTGGTTACATGAATGGAAATAACCGATCGAGCCCGCAGCCCGCAGCCTGAGGCCTGCACTTGTTGTCGTTGAATTCTATCAGTTTCTGACCTGAGACTGTCGGGCTATGCCCGTCGTCGCCGCAATCGAAATGGCCGTGTCATCTCTGCCTCGGCGGGGCGACCCTACGGTTGCTATGCTAAACTTGTGCGGTTCGGCGCACGGAATCGCGACGCCCTGCATATCTCTTCCTGCTGTTGCGGCGCGGCGCTCGAACGAAGGCGAGGACCCCGAATGACAGGCCAGGCGCCCGCCCGCGACACCGGCTTTATCGCCTCGTTGCGGGTGCGCGATTTCCGATTTCTCTGGGCGTCGAGCATGCTCTCTGCCAGCGGCCAGTGGACGCTCGTCGTTGGGCGCGGCTGGCTCATGTACGAGCTGACCAAAAGCTCAACCTGGGTCGGCATCGTCACATTCGCGGGAATGGTGCCCTTCCTGCTGGCAACACCGGTTGGCGGCATGCTTGCCGACCGGATCGAGCGACGACGGCTGACCGTGATGATGCAGGCCGTCTCTCTGCTGGCCACCGGGGCTCTCGCCGCGCTTGTCCTGGCGCACGTCGTGCAACCCTGGCATGTTGTGGCCCTGGCCCTGTTAGCCGGCGTGGGGCGTTCTATCGAGACACCTGCGACCACGTCATTAATTCCCAACGTCGTGCCGATGCACTATCTGCTGAACGCGATCTCGCTCAACAGCGTCGCCACGTACGGTTCGCGCTTGATCGGCCCAGCGGCGGCGTTGCTGTTGCACGATACGCTCGGCACGGGCAGTGTCTTCGTGATGACGACGGTGTTTTATGCGCTGGCGATGCTGCTGATGTCAGGGGTCGCCCGGCCTGCGGCATTGACGCGAAACTACGACAACCTCTGGCGCCAGACGGTGGACACCTGGAAGTACGTGGCAGTTACGCCGCTGCTGCCGGTTATTTTTCTGCTGGTCGCGCTGCACTGTGGCCTCACCATGTCGATCGATGCTGTACTGCCACAGGTCGCATCTTCAGCCATTCACGGCGGCAACAGCGCCTACGACCTGATGGTGATGTCGTTCGGCGCGGGTACGATGGCAGGCACGTTCGCGCTCGGCGGCTTGCGCTCCGACCAGACCAAGGGCTCACTGCTCTGGGTGACGGGTCTGCTCAGCGGCGTAACCACGGCAGCCCTGGCGCTGACTCACGCGCTGTTGCCCGCGTTCCTCGTGATGTCGATTATGGGCGCATCACAGGGCATGTTTATGGCTTTGGGGAACACGCTAGTCCAGGAGGTAGTGCCCGACCGCCTGCGTGGCAGGGTGTCCGGCGCTTACCTGATGGCCGGTGGCGGCACGATGGCCATCGGCAACCTGATCGCCGGTCCGGCCGCCGATCGGTTCGGCGTGGAGGTGGTCCTCCTGGCGCCAGCGCTGGTCTTCATTGCGGCACTCGTTGCCCTGTCAGGGTTCGGTCCCGGCCTGCGCCGCCTCTACCGCACGGGAACACTTACCGAGGCGCAGCGTGTAACTTCCTCACAGCCGGTGTCCGCGTGATGGAGGCAAATGGTCTACCGGTCCCGCATGGTCCCGAACCCGGCGGGGCGTTGTCGGCCGGGCCTCCCCACACCGGGAGTTCAGGGCCTGGACCGGTGCGGGTACTACTGCTCGGGCTGGTGGCGGCGATGGTGATTGGCAGCACTGGCTACGCGGTCTCCGTGGCGCTCGACCCGGAGCCGGGGTTTAGCCAGACAATGTGCGTCGACTCCACCTGCACCTATGCGATGTCAGCGGGCATGCCGATGGCAGGCCACATGTCTCAGCGGCCCACCCCGGCAAAGAAACCTTCCGGGCCGGAGCGACTGGTCCGAAACGCTCTCTCGTTTCTGCATCTGCGCTGAAGGACCTTCAACGGTTTTTCGTACAACGCCTGGCTGCCGGACGGCACCGTTCTGCCGGTAATCTGGCCTGCGCTGGAGAACAGGTTGAAGCGGCGCTCATCTTTACCAGTAGCCTGTCGAGCCGGACAGACGATCAGCCACCGTGGATGAGATGGAAACTGACTCCGCTGACGCCATCGCAACATCAGAACCGTTGACTCCTGCCGCCCGGCGAAGCGGTCTGGTGGCGTTTTCGCAACGGGCGGTCTGGCCGCTGGGCGCGCTGATCATGGTGCTTGTGCTGCTGCGGCTATCGCCGCTACCGCTCAAGCATGTGTTCATCGTCCTGTTTACAGCGGTGCTGCTGGCGGCAGCGGTCGCGCCCGCAGCCCGCTTTCTCACCCGTTTCCGCATCCCGCGCGGGATCACCATTCTCTGCATCTACCTGCTCGTCGTTCTGGTTCTGGTCGGCGTTGTTGCTCTGGTAGTGCCGCTGGTTGTCACCGAAGTCGATGCCTTGCGAGGCTCGCTGCCGAGGTACCAGGCGGACCTGCAGCGCGAAGTGAGCCGCATCGCCCCTGATCAGGCGAGCAAGTTGTCGTCAACCGACCTATTCAGCCGCTTTTCAGGGGAGCTGGGCAAATTCGCTGGCGAGTTGACGGGCGTTATTTTCGGACTCGTGTCGACAAGCATCAGCGTGGTGCTGATTCTGGTGATTGCCTTCTTCCTTGCAGTTGAGGAGAACTTTGTCGGCCTGGTGATTTCGCGCTTCGTGCCGCAAACGCAACGGCCACAGGCATCGCGAATGCTGGGAGCGATGGGCACCCGGCTTGGTCAGTGGGCACGGGCGCAGATGCTGCTGGCGTTGTTCTTCGGTGTTGCCTTCGGGATAGGGCTACGGCTGGCAGGAGTGCATTACGCGGTCACGCTCGGCGTGGTCGGCGGCATTCTGGAGATCATTCCGTACGTCGGCGGCTTCATCACGCTGGGCCTTGCGATCGTCGTCTCGCTCACCCAAAACCCTGTCCTGCTGATCTGGGTAATCGTCTGGTACACGATCGTCGTTGAGCTGGAGGGGCACGTAATCGCGCCCAAGCTGATGGACCGGGTTCTCGGCATCCATCCGCTGGTGATCGTGGTCGCGCTGTTTCTCGGTGGCGAGGCTCTCGGCATCCTCGGGGCGCTGCTGGCAGTGCCGATCGCGATCGTGTTCCAGGTGCTGCTGGACGAGTTCTACGTTATTGAGCCGCGGAGCGAGCCCGGCATGAATGCGTCGGGAGAAGGTGCCCGGCTCAAGCCTTCCGAGCGACTCACCGAGGAAACTCCGAGCCTGCCCGGGACAGGCTGAAGAACCGGTGGTCCTTGACGGGCAGAGCGACGATGCGATTCGCTTACCGCAAGAGCCAGCAAATCAGAGGTGAGCCGTGCCCGCATTTCGATGCGAATTCTGCACCGAGCGACCCCGTGAAGAGGTTGCCGTATTAAAATGGCGTGACAACGAGCGCGAACGGCTGACGATTCAGCTCTGTGCCAAACACCATTCGCGCATCGCAAAGACCGGCGAGAAGGGCTGGGAGCACAAAGAGTTTCGTTGGAAAATCGGGTTCTGGTAACTGCGTCGCAGCGGGCTACTCCAGCGTAATATCGCCGCTTCTACCGCCGCTTTTGCGCGCCAACCGCACGTCGCTAATACGCATGCCTCGATCGACGGCCTTGCACATGTCATAGATCGTCAGGCCCGCGACCGTCACCGCAGTGAGCGCCTCCATCTCGACGCCCGTCTTGCCCGTGGTCTTCACCGTGGCGGAGATCTCGATCGAATTGTCATCCCGGTTTGGTTGCAGATCGACCTCGATACCGCCAAGCAGCAGCGGGTGGCAGAGCGGAATCAGTTCGTGCGTGCGCTTGGCAGCCATCACACCAGCGATCTGCGCCGTAGTCAGCACATTTCCCTTGCTGATCTCGCCGGCAAGGATCAGTGCCAGCGTCTCCGGTCGCAGCAGCACACGGCCGCGCGCGGTCGCTACGCGCACCGTGTCGTCCTTGGCGGTGACATCGACCATGTGCGCCCGGCCTTCAGCGTCGATGTGGCTTAGACTTTCCGGCATTGAGATCTTCTCCTGTTGCCCCGATCTGTGTATCCGGGCTATCGTCCTGCGGTCACTACAGTGCCGGATCGTGGCGCAGTTGCTCCAACAACGCCAGCGCCTGCTGTACCGCGATGGCCCGGTGGCTGATGCGGTTTTTCTCGGCCTCGTCGATCTCTGCCATTGTTTCGCTGCGGCCGGCGAGCATGAAGATGGGATCGTAGCCGAAGCCGCCAGTGCCGCGTGGCGCCATTCCGATCCGCCCTTCAATGGCACCGCAGGTCAGCCAGTGGCGGCCGTCGGGTACCACAATTGCGATTACGGATTGAAACCGCGCACCGCGCCAGTCTGCTGGCACTCCTGCGAGCTCGGAGAGCAATAGATCGATGCGTTGGGCGAAAGTGGCGTCGGGGCCGCCGTAGCGGGCAGACCGGACGCCGGGCCGGCCATCGAGCGCATCGACCTCGAGCCCGGAGTCGTCGGCCATGACTGCCATGCCGACCGCCGCAGCAAAAGCTCGCGCCTTAATCAATGCGTTCTCCGCGTACGTCTCGCCGGATTCTTCAGGCTCAAGCACGAGCCCCCGGTCTGCCGGTGTGAGCACGGTCCAGCCTCCTGGCTCAAGGAGGGCCCGCATCTCACGCACCTTGCCGGGGTTGTTCGTAGCCAGCAGGATCCTCGGCGCGCCCTCAACCACCGTTGGCGATCCGGGCGAGCGCTGGCACAAGGCAAGCTGCGTCGGGCGAACCCCAGCCGGTCGGCAGATCCCAGCCGGGCATGGCCGGTTCACCGGGATCGGCGCGGAAACGATTGTCACCCTGCGTCACATCATGGAAGCAGCGCCCGGCGGCGCCGATTGCGTACAGCGCAGGATTAACGTTTCCCAACCCCTTTCCCGCTGCCTGACCCGCCAGCGCCAGAATTCCGGCCCAGATCGGGGCGGAGGCGCTGGTGCCAGCAACGATTCTCGGATGTGGACCTTCATCAGGTCCGGCGGCGTAGTAGACAATCAAGCCCTCGCCGATCGCGCTGACATCGGCCTCGCCACGCATACCGCGCAGCACCTTCTGAATTGCGGCGGGGAGCTGTGTCTGCCATGTGGGTTGTTCGTAGAAACGGCTCACACCGCTGCCGCTCGCAACGGTCTCCGCCTGCAGCACCCGCTCCGAGCCGTAGCTGCCATCAGGGTTCAGCGTCAGGATCGTGCCCCCCACGCTGGTCACCTGCGGTACTGACGCGGGCCAGTCTGCGGCCCGGACCCGGGAGACGTCACCGCTGCGTGTGTCCCCGAGGGGGCCGTGATCGCCGCTGGCGGTGACGATGGTGACGCCTTGAGCCGTGGCCTGACGGTAGAACGCTTCGAAGTCGGCGCGCAATGCGGCGCCGTCGGCATCGTCGAGCAGATCTTCGCTTGTGTCCCAGCTCTGGGAGATGACGGTGCCGAGGTGGTTGGCCAGCGCATATCGCTCCAGCGCGAGGAACTCAGGCATGCCGTCGACTCCTTCGGTCTCGGAGACCGGGCTCACCAGCACTACGATGCGCGCCGCCGGTGCCATCGCGTGAATCCACTCGGCGTCGAGCGTGGTCTCACTGGCCCAACCGTCGGTGTCGCCGAAGTCGATTTCCTTAAAGTCGGTACCGAGCGGGTACAACTGCTGGACGTCCGCGTCGGGCAGTCCCATCGCCTTGCTGAACGCGGCAACGTCCTTCACCAGCGTCGGACTGCCGAACGAGACGACGATGACCACGCTTTGGCCGGCTCCGTCCAAACCTTTCTGCAGCAACGGATCAACGTTGTAGGCGCCGCGTACCTGCGCGGGGGTGAAACAGGCGGCTCCGACGGTGGCGACGCATTCCTCGCTGGTCGGTACGATGTCGCGACCGAGAAGTTCGTGCTCCGAGGCGGCGGGCGAATGCGCCGGCTGCCTCGGAGTAGCCGGTGCGGATCGGGGCTGAACCGGTGCGGGTGTCGAGATCGTAGCCGGGCGTCCAGCGACGGCAGTTGAAGGTGTGGAGACGATAGCAGGGGGGGTGGTGCGGGCGCTTTCGGTGAAAGTTGGCACGGCGGTGGCGGCTGTCGGCGTTGCGGCTGGCGGGCGTGCAGAGGCCGTGGGGGTCGTGAACGAAGCAGCGATCCCAGTGTGAGTCTGGTTACGAGCCGGACCGCTGCAGGCGACGACCGAAACCGCGAGCGCGAGCAGGCCGGGTAGCAACAGATAATTGCGGATAGACCGTCGGGTGATTGGCATAGCACGATCTAATCAGCTTCGCAGCGGCCCGAACAAGCCGAAAAGTGTTAATCGCTTTCGAGTCTGCATCGTGACATCGAATCCGGTGCGGTTAACGCCGAAAGAATGGTGCTCGGAAGGATACAGATTATGCAGAAGTCACAGACACAACCGGTTGCTGCCGTACCGGTGCCCGAATTTTTGGTTCGTTGCGGCTGGGCGACGAATGACCTGTCGATCCGCTACCACGATGAAGAATGGGGTGTCCCCGTTCACGATGACCGGGCACTCTTTGAGTTACTGGTGCTCGAGGGCGCTCAGGCCGGTCTCAGCTGGGACACGATCTTACGCAAGCGGGAGCACTACCGCCGGGTGTTCGACCGTTTTGAGGTCGCAGCCGTGGCCTCCTACGGCGAAGCCAAAATCGAGTCTCTGCTCGGCGATCCGGGCATCGTTCGCAACCGCGCCAAAGTCCTGGCGGCGGTGCGAAACGCGAACGCGTACCTGGCTGTGCGGCAGGAGTTCGGCAGCTTCGACATGTACATATGGCGATTCGTCGATGGAAGCCCTGGCGTGAATGCCTGCGCATTGCGATCAGATGTTCCCGCGACCTCGACGCTTTCGGACGCCATGAGCAAGGATTTGAAGCGACGCGGCTTCACGTTCGTCGGTTCCACGATCTGCTATGCCTTCATGCAGGCCACCGGCATGGTCAACGATCACACCATCGACTGCTTTAGGTATGCCTCGCTGTCATTTCCGTCCTGATGGCCTGATACTTGTGTTGACGTGGATCGGAGGTCTTGAAATGGTTGACAGCCCCACCCGGCAGCGGCGCGTACCTTCGAGCACGATGCCCGCAATCAGGCGCTTCGACTTCGACGAGTACTACCGCATGACCGATGCCGGCATCCTCGGCGCGAAGGATCGGGTCGAGCTTATCGAGGGGGTGATACTCGAAATGTCGGCGATCGGCAGCCGCCACTACGCCTGCGTTAACGATTTAGCCCGTGCTCTGATCTCCAGGCTCTCGGAGGGGGCCATTATCGGCGTTCAGGGTCCGCTGCGGCTTTCGGCGATGTCGGTACCCGAGCCTGATCTCGTCGTGTTGCGTCTTCGCGCCGACCACTACCGAACGGCATTACCCGGTCCCGAGGACGTGCTCCTGCTGATCGAGGTGTCCGACAGTTCGCTGCAGTTTCGATCGGCGCACGAAACTGCCCCTCTATGCTCGCGCCGGTATTCCCGAGGTCTGGATCGTCGATCTCGAGAGCGCCCGGGTGCTTGTCCACCGGCAGCCACTTGGTGAACGCTATGAGCACATTTCGATCGTGCGTCGCAGCGGCTTAGTCGCACCGGCAGCGTTTCCGGAGGCGCTTATTCCTCTGAGCGGTATCTTCGGGTAGGGAATAGACCGATCGCGAACTCACCGCGCCACTCCCGCGTCGATCACACCTTCCTGCGAGAGAATCCGGCGCAGGATGGCGACTGCGGACGCGTAGGTGGAGTCCATGCCGCGGTAGTCGAGCGCACGGGCGCCCAGGGTGCGGGCCTGCGTGTAGGGCGTATCCGATGCGTAGTGCAACACGCCGACATCGAACGGCAGCCGGGTGAAGTTGATGCTTGCACCGGTCGGATAACGGTCGGCGCGAGCGCCTTCGTACAGGGCGTTCAGATAAGGACCTGCCTCCATCTCTACGGCGGTAAAGCTCTCGCGGTAGTAGAAGTCGAGGTAGCCGCGGTTCTGCAGGAAGGTGCCTTTTACCGTCACCGCGCGCTGGTGGTCGAGCGCCGAGCCGAAGACGAGATATGGGCCGACATCCTCGAAGCTGAAGCAGTTGTCCAGCCAGTAGGTGTTCATCGAGTGTTCGTCGTGAATCACGTCGGGGATCATGACATCGCCGACGCCAGCGTTGAGCGTCGCTGCCGTGCCCAACACATAGACGCCGCGTAGCTCGTCGGTCCGGATGAGCACCTGGCGCATGATGTTGTAGGCCGCCATGCCCAGTGGGTAATCCACATTCACGATAACGGCGCGGCAGCGGCGCAGTTTTGCCTGGTCCACTGCCCCGAGCCGTGGGTCCAGGTCTTCCGGGTGCAACCGATCGATCGCGATCACCTGGCCGGCCACTTCGATCGCCGCCTGCGGTGTGACGTGGAAGATGCCGCGCTCCGTCTCTTCCTGCCTCCGCAGATCCTGACGCTCGGGATGATCGCGAAAAAAGTTGCGCGCCGAGTAATAGAGGAAGTTGTTCCAGTCGCCACGGCTGGCCCCCGTTCGCAGCTTCGACAGCTCCTCCAATACCTCGTTCATGGTGCTCTGATCGACGTGTTCTACCAGTTCAATGATCGGCTCCTGGTGCCGGCGTGCCACGCCTGAGAGCAGGTTAACGAGGCTGTGTGTGTTGCTCGAGACGAAGTAGAGCGGACGGCCTTCGAGCTGTTGTTCCACCAGCACATCGCCCAGCGGCTGCCACCAGAGGGAGGTCGCCCTGGCGTAGCCGATGTTCGTGCCGCCGAGCATCCGTACGGTCAGGTTCATGTCGCCGGCAGCCATCTGCTCGATCAGGGAGCAGAAGCCGTCCTTCCATATGGCTTGCAGCCGCCGCCAGTCCGCTTCAGCGCCGCCGAGCGAGTCCCACGGCGTTTCGCAGGGATCGTCCATTGCCGCACGCTCACCGCCTTCTCCTGCGGAACCGGTGCCATGCAGCAGCATGTGGAGCTTGTTCCATTCGATCTGCCATGCCATCAGGGTGGGGATCAGGTCGTCGACATCTGAGATGCTGGCGATGAAGACCGCAAGCCGGCCGCTGCCGTCAAAGTACCAGCGGCGCCGGCGACCGGGCGCCTTCACCTGTTGCCAGGTTTCAACGTCCTCTCCCAACGCGGCCATGAAGCTCTCGCGCGACTGTCCCATGACCACGTGAGTTACACCGGGCATGCATGAAGGCAGACGCTGTGTTGCGTAGATAAAGGCACCGAGATCCGGTGTTGCAGAGCCCGCGCCGCTATGCAGACTGGAATACATACCGATATGGGTTTGCTCAAGTGTGCGTAAGCGCAGGTCACCGGAGCTGCGCAGCAGGGTGCCGTAGGTGCGCAGGTAGAGCTCGACCTGCTCCTTGTTGGCGACATCCGCCCGCGTGACGGGACGCATCGCGATCGACGCATCGCCGAATTCGGAGCCGGGTGTACCGATCATCTGGTGCGCTCCGCTCCGGTCAGCCGCAGGCCTGTTTCAATCAGCTCTGCAGCACCAGGCGCGCCGAGCCGCCGTCGCTGCCGACCAGTTTGATCGGCAGCGCCATAATCGTGTATTCGCCCGGCGGCACGTCGCGTAGATTGGCGCCCTCGACGATCGCGACCCGTGCGCCGAGTAGGGTCCGATGCGTCAGCGGCTCAGTGGCGTCAAACTGCTCTACGGACAGGTAGTCGATTCCCACCAGCTTCAGGCCCCGGTCGACCAGCCAGCGGGCCGCATCGTGAGCGATGTACGTGAAGTCCTTATGAAACTGCTTGTCCTCGATGAAGGCGCTGTTGCGGCTTTTGAACAGGACCCGCTCCAGCCCTGCCGGCAGGTTCAGACTTTCAAGAAGCGCCGCCGTCACAGCCGGCGCATTGCCCACATCCACGACGAGCCCGGGACCGATGAGCACGTCAAGCGGCACACTTTCAATACCGGCTGCTCCTGGGATGAAGTGGATCGGCGCATCGACGTGGGTGCCGGTGTGGACGCCGAGGCAGAGTTTGGAGACATTAGCCGCGTCGCCGCCCGCAATG
Source organism: Dehalococcoidia bacterium (assembly GCA_038240805.1). Taxonomy (GTDB): domain Bacteria; phylum Chloroflexota; class Dehalococcoidia; order CAUJGQ01; family CAUJGQ01; genus JBBRGK01. Next base: position 14,304 of record JBBRGK010000028.1, read on the forward strand.
CTTTTGATCAGCATGCGGTCCGGCCCCGGCTCACCCGGAAAGGTTGCCATGTCGGGCACGAGGGGCAACGTCGCATCGTAGAGCGTCATCGCGTTATCCTGACCTCAGCAGTACAGGCATGGTACACAATCCGCCTTCAATCGCGCTCCGGCTGCCATCTGGCGGACTGACCGAACGGACCTGGCTTTGTTCCATGGCCAGAGGCGGGTTGGTGCCGAAGTT
>JBBRGK010000029.1:0-14488 GCA_038240805.1 Dehalococcoidia bacterium
AACGCGACGGCCACCGTGCGCTCCGTCTTCGTGATCGACCCGAAGGGGGTGCTCCGGCTGACGCTCACGTATCCGGCCGCGACAGGCCGCAACTTCGACGAGATCCTGCGCGTGATCGACTCCCTGCAGTTGACCGACAAGGCGCGGGTCGCGACGCCGGTGAACTGGAAGAAGGGCGACGAAGTGGTGATCCTGCCAGCCATTTCCAATGAGGAAGCAGACAAGCTCTTCCCGCAGGGCTACCGGCAGTTCAAGCCGTACCTGCGCCTGACCCGCTTACCCAACTAAGCAGGCAGGCTGTTTCGTCCGAGACCGGCAACGCCGATCTCGCCATGCAAGACCGAGGCGAGAGCGGCGTTGCCTGGCCGCAGTTCTTCCGCGAGAGGCCACGCCTGTGCGGGCACCGCCAACGAAACCTCACCGCCCGTAGCTCAGCGGTTTGGCTCTGTACCCGTGACCCCGGCTGCTTCGAGCTGTGCGTAGGCCGCATCATCCATGCCGAGCAGCCCCGTAAGCACTGCGCGGCTGTGCTCACCGAGGCCCGGCGCCGGCAGGCGCACGCCGCCCGGGGTGCTGCTCAGCCGCCAGGGCTGTGCCGCGTAGGCATGCTGACCCGCCTCGGGATGGGCGACGCGGACGAGCATACCCCGCTGCCACAACGTCTCGATCTCAAGCACCTGCTGCGAGTTCCTCACTGCGGCAGCAGGCACACCCGCCGCGCGCAAGAGCTGCTCGAGTGCCGGCGCCTCCTGCGGCGTGGTCCAGGCGGCGATCTCAGCGTCCAGCTCCAACTCATGCTGCTTGCGACACGAGGCGCAGGCGAAGCGTGAGTCGGCGGCCCAATCGGACCGTCCGGCGGCCTCGCAGAGACTGTTGAACTCCGAGTCGTTGGCGGCGCTCAAGGCAATCCAGCCTGCGGCAGCGCAGGGGTACATGTTGTGCGGTGCAACCGAGGGATGGTGATTGCCGAGACGTCCGCGCACACGCCGGTTCACACTGAAGTCCATCAGCGCATCGGCAATAAAGGTCATCGATGTTTCCTGCATCGATAGATCGATCCACTGACCCTCGCCGGTTCGCTCGCGATGGTGCAGGGCGGTGATCACCGCCGCTGCGCCGAAGTAGCCCGCGACGGGGTCGGGATACATCTGGCCGGAGTTGATCGGCGGTCCGTCCTCGTAGCCGAGGAGTGCGGACATACCGGCCATCGGTTCGATCGTTCCGCCGATGCCCGGCGTGTTCGCGTAGGGGCCCGTGGCGCCGTAGGCCGACATCGAGATCATGACCACGCCCGGCCTGATCCGGGTCAGCGCGGCAAAGTTCAGTCCAAAGTTACTCATCACCCGCGAGGTGAAGTTCTCTGCCACGATGTCGGCGGTCATCACCATCTGCTTGAAGGCGTTCAGACCATCCGGGTGGGAGAGGTCGAGCGTAATCGCCTCCTTATTGAGGTTTACGGAGTTATACAGCGGTGACGTGTTCCAGGGATGAATGGCGGTCGGCGTTTCGGGCAGCCGGCCTGCCGGAGCACTGACGCCGCCACGCCAGGAGTCGAGGCGGCGTCTGGTTTCGATCTGGATCACCTCAACGCCGAGAAAGCCGAGCAGTTCTGTGCAGAAAGTGCCCGCCCACGCCTGCGTCAGCACGACCGCCCGCAGTCCCGTCAGGGGACCGGCCGGTGTGGTGCCAGCTGTTTCGGGGAGTTCCCCCGCTGCGTTGCTCACTGACTTCTCCTCTGCCGTTTGCGGGGAGGGCACACCTGGGAGATCGCGACCGGATCAGATCACGCCTGACTCCCGCAGCCGGGCGATCTCGCCCGCGTCGAAGCCGGCTTCTGCAAGCACCACTTCGGTGTGCTCGCCCAGCTGCGGCGCGGGCCGCGATGCCTGCCAGGGCGTAGCCGAGAGCTTGAACGGCGCACCAGGCTGCTCAAGCGTGCCGCTGTCCGGGTGCGTGACGCTGGTGAAGTAGCCACGCTCTCGCACATGCGGGTTTTCGAACAACTCCTGCGTGGTGAGCACCATGCCCGAGACAACGCGACGAAGTGACATGGCGTCAAACAGGTCCTGCTTGCCGCGCGCAGCGATGCGGGCCTCGACTTCCGAGGAGATCTCCGCCGTATGCGCCTGGCGATACGTCGATTCGTAAAACCTCTCGTCGTGTGCGTACTGCGGCAGCCCCAGCTCGATCATCGCATCGCGCCAGAAATGGGCGCGGCTCAGTGTCAGGGCAAAGTAGCCGTCCGCAGAGCGCACCGGGCCGCTCTGGAAGGTCGCGGGCCTACGGTCAGACGGCCGGCCATCGTACTGTGACGATGCCAGTGCAGGGGCAAACGACGCGATCACCGGGTCGAGCACGGAGATGTCCACCTGCTGACCCACGCCGCTGCGGTCCCGGTGGACGACTGCCGCCATTGTGGCGATGTAGGCGGCGACACCCGCCTGGAACGATGCCTGGAAGCCGCTGCCTTTCAGCGGCGCACCGTCGGGCCGCCCGTTAACGGAGGCCCAACCCGAGATCGCGTAGGCCAGGAGGTCGTTGATCGGCAGATCACGCCACGGACCGTCCTGCCCGAACGGCGTGATCGAGGTGAGGATTACACCGGGGTGCAACGCCTCAAGGCGGTCATAGCCGAGGCCCATCGCTGTCAAGGCGCCGGGTGCATACGACTCGACCACAATATCGGCGCTGCGGACGAGCTGTTGCAGCACCCGTATCCCTTCGGACCGGTCGAGATCGAGCGTGATGCCGCGTTTGCTCGTGTTCAGGTATTGGAAGAAAGCACTGGCCTCCGGCCCCTGCCTGCCCTCGATCAGTGGCGGCAAAGCGCGGCCAGATTCTCCCTCTACCGGCTCGACCTTGATCACGGCCGCGCCCAGGTCGCCGAGCATCTTGCCACAGAACGGGCCGGCAACGTCGTGGGAGAGATCGAGTACGCGTAGATCGTTGAGGGCGCCCATCTCAGGTACCTTTGAAGCTGGGCTGGCGATGCTCGCGAAAGGCGGTAGTACCCTCGATTCGGTCCTCGGTGCCCTGCGAGAGCAGCGCGGCGAAACTGTTGAGCGCGTAGGCCGTGTCGACATCCTGATACAGGCCGAAGTGCAGGGCGTACTTCGTCATGCCGAGCACCCGAGTTGGTCCGGCGGCCAGCCGGCGCGCCCAACGCTCGACCTCGGCATCCAGTTCAGCCGCAGGGACGCAGCGCTGCACAAGGCCGATCTGCTCGGCTTCTTTACCGATGGCGGAGTCGCCGGTAAGGAGCATCTCCGTCGCTTTGCCCAACCCGATATAGCGGGCGACGATCGTCGTACCGCCGGTGATGCCCCGCTTCACGAACGGAAAGCCGATCCCTGCATCGTCTGCCAGAATGCGGATGTCACAGGCAAGTGCGATCATCGCACCTGCCCCCACCGCGTGACCCTGCAGGGCGGCAATCACCGGCTTGCGCAGGTTGTAGAGCAGCTTGAACAGCCGCTCATAGCCACTCTCGCGCCGCAGGGTGTAGTCCATCTTCTCCCAGTTCGGGTTGCCTGCGGCGTAGCCTTTGAGGTCGTCGCCGGCGCAGAAGGCACGGCCGCGGCCGCGCAACACCACGCAGCGCACCTCGGGATCGGTTTCCCAGGCTGTCAGCACCGCGCAGCACTGGTCGATCAACGGCCGGTTGAGGGCGTTCAGCGAGCCAGGGCGGTTGAGCCAGAGAGTGGCGACGCTGCCGTCTCGTTCGGTTTCGACCAGCGTTTCTTCGTTCATGACGCGAACGACACGGCTTCCATGCCCTGGTAATCCCAGCCCTTTTCAATGAACTGGCCGTTCATGTTCTTTTGCCAGGCATGGTGGTTGTTCGGATTGAGCGTGTAGGTGCGATAGAGGTAGTTCTTCCAGTTCTTCTGGATCGCCTGGATGGCAGCCACGCGCTGCCCGTGGTCGAGGATCGCCTGTTCGGCGTCGATCAGCTTGTTCAGTGCAGGGTCATCGACCTGGCCGTAGTTCTTCGAGCCGTTCGTGTAGTAAACGGGGAAGAGATAGTTATCCGGGTCAGCGTAGGCGCCCATGCCGATGCCCTGAAGGTGGAAGCTGTGGTCCACCTCTGACTGCAGGTAAATGGTGCGCTCCTGGACAGTGATCTGCAGATCGATGCCGATCGGCGCCAGCATCTGCTTCAGCAGCGGGAACTCGTCGGCCGAGACCGTGTCGATGTTCGAGAACTCGGCCGGAATCGTGACCTTGCCGAGCCCGGTCGCATCCATCAGCTTCTTTGCTTCGGCGACGTTGGGCGCGAACTGCTTCTTGAGGTCGGCTTCGCTGAGCGACCAGTCGCCGTACTGCAGCGGCACCGGTGTGCCTGCCCATACCCCATCGCCGCCAAGCACAAGGTCGAGCAACTGACCACGGTCGATGGCGAGGTCGATCGCCTGGCGCACACGCAGGTCGCGCAGCGCTGGTACGCCGTTCGGGCCGAGGTTGTAGAGCTTGTGCGTGCCGCCGAGGTTGGGGAACGTCTTGAGGGTCGCCTTGCCCCCTTTCTGGATCTGGTCGAACTGCGCTTTGTCGCCGGTAATGTAGTAGTGCAGGTTTCCGGCGAGGAAGTTCGCGAGGTTGGTTGAGGCGTCGGTGATGAAGTTGAACTGTACCGAGTCCAGATAGGGCAGCCCGGTCTTCCAGTAGGTCGGATTCTTGACGAAGCGGATGAATGATCCCTTCTGCCACTTGTCCAGCATGAAGGGACCGGTGCCCACCCAGCGTTTGTTCAGATCGCCGTCCGCCATGATCAGTTCTGGCGGCACAATGCCCATGCCTTGAGCCGAAGCTATGTCGGTGAGTAAAGACGCGGCCGCCCGCTTCAGATTGAACACCACGGTGTACTTGTCAGGCGTCTCGATACTTGAGACCGGATCGAGCTTGTAGGCATGCACAAACGCTGGTTTGTTGGTTGCCACCCGTGTCATCGAGAACTTGATGTCCTCCGAGGTGAGCTCGCGCCCGTTCATTGGATCGAGGTTCTGCCACTTTACGCCGGGGCGCAGGTGGAACACGACCTTGTCGGCGGTCTGCTCCCATGACGAGGCCAGGTCCGGCCGCAGGATGTAGGTTGCTTCGTCCGAATAGGGATCGTATGCCATCAGCCGGCTGAAGACGAAGGAAGAGGCGAACTGCGTCGGTGTTGAGATGGTTGACTGAAAGTCGAGCTGCTGCAAATCGGAGCCCGTGAGCATCAGGTTGCCGCCCGGCTTGCCCGCCGGCGCAGTTGATGTAGCCCCCGCTGCTCCAGGCGTTGTCGAGCTTCTCGCTGCCGCCGTACCGCTCCCGACCGAGGCAGTACCGGCGCGGGTCGCTGCCACCGACGCCGCCGCCGATGCCGCCCGGGTGGCCGCGCTGCCGCTGTTGTTGTTATTGGTGGTGCCGCCGCAGGCCGCCCACGATGCGGCGAGGCCAAAGGCGCTCAGCGCGCCGCCCCGTCTGAGTAGCTGCCTTCTGGTTAGCATGGTTTCCGCCTCCTGTGTGCGTGGCGCCCGTAGCGCTTTCGGTCTGTCTCCCATTGAAATGTCGCCCTTCATTTAATGTAGCTCTTCATCAATGGGTTCCACGGTTTCGTTGTACTTTGCGGCACTGAGGGTTGCCGGATTCTCACACGGTGCGCAGCCGCGGATCGAGCACGTCGCGCAGGGCGTCGCCGAAGATGTTCACGCCGAAGATCACGGCGGTGATCGCGATGCCCGGGCCGGCCGCCATCCAGGGCGCCTGTGTCATGAAGCGGCGGCTCGGTCCGCTGAGCATGGCGCCCCAGCTTGGCGCTGGGGGCGGAATTCCGAGGCCAAGGAAGGAGAGAGACGCCTCAGCGATGATCGCGCCGCCAAACGCGATCGTAGCCAGCACGATCACCGGCGCTACCGTATTGGGCAAGATGTGCCGCAGGACGATTCGCCGCGGACTTGCGCCCAACACTCGCGCGGCAGTGACGTAGTCTTGCTGTTTTGCAGAGAGAACGACGCTGCGCACGACGCGCGCCGTTGTTGGTATGCCGCCGACCGACACGGCAATGATGACGTTGCGCAGGCTGGCGCCAAGCATCGCCACCAGGGCGAGGGCCAGCACCAGCCCCGGAAACGCCAGCATGATGTCGAGCAGCCGCTGCATCGCGTCGTCGGTCAGGCCGCCGGCGTAACCCGAGATCAGCCCGAAGAAGAGCCCGATCGTGATCCCTACACCGCCGCCGATGGCGCCAACCTGGAGCGAGACCCGTGAGCCGTAGACCAGCCGGCTGAAGAGGTCACGGCCGATGTTGTCGGTGCCAGCCCAGTGAGCCGGCGAAGGCGCCTTGAGCCGTCCGCCACGCGCCGAGATATTTGGATCGTACCGGGCGATGATCGGTGAGGCTGCTGCGACGACGATAAGCAGGGCGATTATCGCACCGCCGAAGGCGCCGAACGGCTTTCGGCGCACAAACCGCAACACGTTCCGCAGCACGCGCGCCAACGGCGCCGCAGGCTCTGAATGCGGTCCGGCAAGGACTGCTGCGGCCTCAGGCATAGCGGATTCTCGGATCGAGCACCGCGTAGGAGAGATCGATGCACAGGTTCACGAGCACATAGACCACACCGAACATCAGCACGTTCGCCTGGATCTGCGGGTAGTCGCGCTTGGTGATCGCATCAATCGTCAGGCTGCCAAAGCCGGGCAGGTTGAAGATCGTCTCGGTAATCACGGCTCCGGTAAGTAGGGCGCCAATCAGCGCACCGAACAGCGTGATCACCGGAATCATCGCGTTCCTGAGCATGTGACGGCTGACGACGAGGCGGCCGGGCAGCCCCTTCGCGCGCGCCGTGCGTACGTAATCCTGGCGCAGAACTTCCAGCAGCGACGATCGCGTCATGCGCATCAGCGTGCCGGACGTCGAGACCCCGATCACGAGCGCGGGGATCCAGAACTGGCCGAGGTTGTGCAGCGGCGCCTCCCAGATGGGACGGTACACAACCGGGGGCGCCCAATTGAACCAGATCGCGGGCAGTACGATCGCCAGCGTGCCCAGCCAGAAGCTGGGCACCGATAAGGCGCCGATGCTCAGCGAGCGGCCGAGATAGTCCCAGATCGAATCCTGCTTTACCGCCGAGACGATCCCGATTGGCACTGCAACCACGACCGCGATCGTCGAAGCCAGGAGGGCCAGCTCGATGGTGACAGGTGCAGTGCGGCGGATCTCCTGCGACACCGGGCCGTTGGTCCAGAACGAGGTGCCGAGGTCGCCAGTGACCAGGCCACCCACCCACAGCAAATACTGCTGGGGCAGCGAACGGTCCAGCCCTAGCTGCTTACGTAGCTCTGCGCGGTGCTGGACTGTGGGGTTCTCCTGCAGCATGACCGTCGCCGCATCGCCGGGGATGACGCGCATGACCAGGAAGACGGCCAACGTCAGGCCGATCAGCACCGGCACTGCCTGCACCAGCCGCCGAACCACGTAGCGCCACATGCCAGATTTCGTTTCTCCGCAGCCGTCGCGGGTAGCGATCGCGCCGGTCGTCGCCGGGCCTAATCATGACCATGCAGGTTGCTACTGTCAAATTACGGAAGCTGCCAATGACTGCCGGCGGGGCGCTACACCCTGCCGATGGCAATGGCGCGCCGGAGGCGCGGGTCAAGCGCATCACGCAGGCCGTCGCCCAGCAGGTTGAAGGAAAGTGTGAGCAGGAAGATCGCGGCGCCGGGGAAAAACGAGAACCAGGGCGCAACGTAGATCACGGTATAGGCCTCCCTGAGCATGCTGCCCCAGGTCGCGGTCGGCGGACGCACGCCGACGCCGAGGAAGCTCAACGACGCCTCGGCGAGAATTGCAAACGCCATCGTCAGCGAGCCGGCGACGATCACCGAGGCCATCGTGTTCGGCCAGATGTGACGAAGCACGATGCGGAGGTCGTTCGCGCCCATCGCACGCACGGCAGTCACGTATTCGGCTGCCTTGAGCGCCAGCACCTGACTGCGCACCAGTCGCGCGTAGGTGGGCGAGGTGCTGATGCCGAGCGCGAGCATGATGTTGAACGCCGTCGGCCCGAGCACGAGCACGAGCGTCAGGGCCAGAACGAGACCGGGAAACGCGATCACCGCGTCCGTTAGCCGCATCATCAAGGCATCGGCCCAGCCGCCGAAGTAGCCGGCTGCGAGCCCGATCGGAACGCCGATCCCGCCGGCGATGACAACCGCCATCACCGCGATCTGGAGCGAGACGCGCGAGCCGTAGATCACCCGGCTGAAGATGTCGCGTCCCAGGCCATCGAGCCCGAACGGATGCGTCACGCTCGGCTTACGCAGGCGGTGGATGCCGTCGACGATATTTGGCTGATGCGGCGCGAGCAGCGGCGCGAGCAGCGCCATCAGCACGAAGCAGCCGATCACGATGCTCGCAACCGACGCCATCCGGTATTTCTGCCAGATGCGGCCGACGCGCTTATGCACACCGGCGCCGAAGGCGGGTGCCAGGATCTGAGAGCCGGCAATCTGACTCACGATTTAATTCTCATGTTTCATGCGTACTTGATGCGTGGATCGACGACGGCATAGAGGAGATCGGTCAACAGGCTCACCGCGAGCACGATCAGGGTAAAAAAGAGCACCACGCCCTGCAGTACCGGGTAGTCCCGTCCGCCGATTGCGTCGATGGCAAGTCTCCCCAGGCCGGGAATGGCAAACATCGACTCGATGATGACGCTGCCGGCAAGCAGCGCCCCGAGCTGCAGGCCCATGATCGTCACGATCGGCAGCAGGGCGTTCCGTAGCGCGTGGCGCATGATCACCCGGCGCTCCAGCAGCCCTTTCGCCCGTGCAGTACGGATGTAATCCTGGTTAAGCACCTCAAGCACGCTCGAACGGGTGTAGCGCATGATCGAGCCGGAGAGCGTCAGCCCCAGTGCGGTCGCCGGCAGGATCAGGTAGCGAAGCGCCGAAACAGGGTTCGAGGCGATGCTGACGAAGCCGCTCGCGGGCAGCCAGCGCAGGACGACTACGAACAGCCAGATGAAAAGCATGGCCAGCCAGAAGCTGGGCACCGCGATCCCGAACATTGCGATCCCCGTCACGCCCGCGTCGATCCAGGTTCCCCGGCGAACGGCGGCGATCACACCTGCAGGGATGCCGATCAGCACCCCGATCAGCAGGGCCACCAGACCGAGCTGTGAGGTAGTTGGAATCCGGTGCACGATCTGGGTATCGACCGGCTGATGGCTGAGCGCCGAGCGGCCGAGATCGCCGTGCAGCAGCCCGCCGACCCACTTGATGTACTGCACCGGCACCGGCTGATCGAGGCCGAGCTTGTGACGCAGGCTCTGCATCGCCGCGTGATCGAGCCCCTGCCCTGTATCCCCCACCAGCGCGTACACCGGGTCGCCGGGCAGCAGATGGATCATAAAGAAGAGCGCCGCAGTCACGAGCAGGAGGACGAGAGGCATCTGCAGAAGCCGCCGCAGGATGTAGGCGGTCATGTCGCCCCCCTTTTCGATAGCAGCCAGTTGCCAGCTGGCCCGGCCGGGCGCATACGCTATCCCCGGCTACTTCTGCTTCCAGGCGTAGCGCAGATCGACCGCGCTGCCAACGGTCAGCCAGCTCGCACCCTGCACCTTCTTTCGGAACGCCATGACTGTGCCCGAGTTCATCAGCCAGACGCGATAGGCGCCGTCGTAGTCCATTCGCTGCATCTGCGCGTAGATCTTCTTGCGCTCGGTCTGATCGAGCGTTTTCAGTGCCTTTGCGAGCAGGTCATCCCAGCCGGGAAGCGTCACGTGGCCCGGCGTCTGGTCCGTGGCGTACTTACCCTGGAAGAAGGAATACGGGTCGCCCTGCGGCCCGCCCTGGTATTCCAGTCCCGCCTGGTACAGACCCTGGTCGCGAAACTTCTGGGTGAGAACCACGGCCTCCATCAGGTCTACTGACGACTTGATATTGACGCGCTGAAGCTGCGCTTGCAGGAGCTCGGCGAACTTGCCGTAGAAGCTCGTCGTCGAGCTGGCGATCTTGATTTCCGCCCCGTTCGCCAGCCCTGACTGGGCCAGCAGCTGTTTGGCCTTCTCGGCATCGTAGGTGTAGACCGGCGCAGAGGAGTCGTACGCCCAGCTCAGGTCGGTGAGCGGACCCTTGCCCGGGGTGCTGACACCGTTCGGGCCGAAGGTCGCCGCTGCCTCGTCACGATTGGCCGCATAGCAGAGCGCCTGTCTGAAGGCAAGGTTATCCATAGGCGCCTTGTTTGTGACCATGCCAAAGGCTTGAGAGAGAGCACCTTTATGCACGTTGAAGTCAAGCTCTGGCCGGGCTTTAACCGTCGTGACGTCGTCGGGGTTAAAGACATAGTCGAGGTCGATGTTCCCTGCCTGCAGATCAGAGAGGGCGGTCGCGTTCTCCGGCACGACGCGGAAGCGAATCGTATCGAGGTAAGGCAGCTTGTCGCCATTTGGAGCGGTGATCGGCCAGTTCGGATTCTTCACGAGCACCGTTTCGCCGCTGCGCTGGTAGCTCTGGCAGGTGTACGGCCCGGCACTGACCGGGTTCAGGTTGAAGGCATCGTTGCCCAGCTTCTGCACCGCTGCCGGCGAGACGACGGCGCCGGAGCCGTCCGGCGCATTCATGGTCAGGCCCTCGAGAAAGACAGCGTTGGGGGCCGCGAATTTCAGCGTGATCGTGAAATCGTCGGGGATCTCGGTCGCGGTGATCGGCAGGACGTAGCGCCGTGAGGAGGCGTTAAAGTCTTTGCTCTGTGCCCGCTCGATCGAAAACTTCACCGCTGCGGCATTAAGCGGCGTGTTATCGGTGAACATGATGTCTTTGCGCAGCTTGAAGGTGAGGGTCGTGTCGTCTGTCTGCTCCCAGGACTGGACGATGTTGGGCGCGATCTTCCCCGCCGCGGCGTCCATCACCACAAGCGGGCTGGCGTAGAGCTGCGAAATCGCCGGGTCGTACCCGCTGCCGCTCTGTTGCGGGTCCGCGAACGTGAACGGCGATGGCCGGCGCACGATCAGCTCGCCGCCGCGCTGCACCGGCGGACCGCTTTTTGTCGCGGCTGCGGCGGGCGAAGCGCCCGCGGGACGGGTACCCGACGCTGCCGCTGGCGTGCCGGGCGCGGAGTTGTTCGCCGGCGATGCTGCCTTACTGTTGGCCGCGTTGTTCGTGTTGCCGCCACAGGCGGCGAGCATCCCGCTCGCTGCCAGTCCAAACGAGGTGGCCGCCATGCCCTTGAGCACCCGTCGCCGCTCCAGACGCAGTGCCGCCATCCGGTTCCAATAGTTCTGCCCGTCCATTGCTCTCTCCTCCAGCCGACCCCTGACGGCCAGCATGTACGCTCGTACTTAACCGCGCGGCAAGCCCAGTCCCCGCGTCGCGATCACGTTGCGCTGAATCTCACTGGTGCCGCCGGCGATCGTTGCCGACATCGTCTCGACGTACATGCGCGAGATGTAACCCCGCAGCGGCGACCAGCGGCCGTCGTCCCATGCGTTGCCATAGAGACCGATCAGCTTCATCCCGGTCTGCGCGATCCGCTGCTGCGTCTCAGAGCGCCAGGCCTTGCTCATCGACGCCTCGTAGTTTGGCACCTGGCCCCGCTTCTGCAGGGTCACGATCCGGTAGGAGAACATCCTTCCTATCTCGGCTTCGATCGCCCGCTCGGCTAGCTCCAGGCGCACGGTTCGGCTGTCGCGCATCTGGCCTTCCGGATGCTCATGCGCAAAGGCGAGCAGGTCACCGACCGTGTGGCGCAGCGCGATCACGCGGGCGATGTTCGAGCGCTCGAAGTCGAGCAGGGTGGCCCCGATGTACCAGCCGCGGTTCTCCTCGCCGACGCGGTTGCTCGCCGGCACCCGCACGTTGTCGAAGAACGTTTCATTGAAGTGGTGCTCGCCGGCCATGTTGACCAGCGGCCGCACGCTGACACCGGGCGTCTTCATGCTGAGTAGCAGCATGGAAATACCGCGGTGCTTTGGCGCGTCGGGGTCGGTGCGTGCCAGCATGAACATCCAGTCGGCCTCGTGGGCGCCCGATGACCAGATCTTCTGGCCGTTGATCACGTAGTCGTCGCCGTCGCGCACGGCTCGTGTTTGCAACGAGGCAAGATCCGAGCCGGAGCCCGGCTCCGAGTAGCCTTGCGCCCATTTCACCTCGCCCGACGTAATCCCCGGCAGATGCTGCTGCTTCTGCTCGGCCGTGCCGTAGAGAACCAGGGTCGGACCGATCATCATCAGGCCAGCGCCGGCGAAGCTCGGGGCGCGGACGTTCGCCATCTCTTCATTAAAGATGAACTGCTCGATGGGCGTCAGGCCGCCACCGCCGTACTCCTTCGGCCAGTGGGGCGCGAGCCAGTTGCGCTCTGCCAGCGCCTGGCGCCAGCGCTGGACGAAGCCGCCAGCGTCGCTCGCGTCCGCATCAGCGTACGAGTCGGCCATCACCTCGTAGAGGCTGCGCGGCCGCGGCAGGTGCTCGCCGACGAAGTCGCGGATCTGGCGGCGGAAGCTGGCCTCCTCCGCTGAGTCACAAAGCTCCATGATCGTCGCTTCTCCTGGCCGGCACTAACGGCTGCGGACGCTGCGGCTTATGAGGTCCGGTCGCGATGCGGGATCAGATGCGTGTGTGAGATCGCGCAGAGCGGCTGGCCGTTCGGATCGCGGGCGGTGAAGAGAAAGTCGACGATCTCCAGGTTGCCGCGCCGCCGGCAGGAGAGCACCGTGCCTTCGTAGCGGTATGGCGTGTCTGTCTGAAGCGGGCGGTACTGGCGGATGTCGATCTCGCCCCACATGCCGGGTCCGACACCGCGCTGGTTGAGAAAGCGCCGCGCTGGGCCGAACAGCAGCGGGCTCAGATACGAGGAGGGCACTCGCCCCGGCCGGGCGAGCTGATCGTGGTTCTGCTGACAGAAGCGGGAGACCTCTTCTCCGCGGGCGATGACCTGATCTTCGGTTATCTGTTCCCCGGCAACGAGCGCCCGCAGGTCGAGCAGCTCATCAGCCGGCGACGATGGGGGCGGGGCCGTAACCGTCGCCTCGCCTCCCGCCGGCGTCCAGGCTGCGCTGCCGCTCGCTACCATCACCGCGTTCGCGTTTTCGAGCTGGTAGTCCGCCGCGAGCGCCTCGCCGGTTCCGTTGACGGTGAATACCACCCGCACCTGGTCCTGATCGTAGACGGGCGAGGTGAAGCGCACCTGCAGCCGTCCGTGTTCGAGCCAGCGCTCACCGAGCTCTTGCTCCAGCAGCGTGCTGGCGAAGGTCAGGTGGTTCGGACCCGCTACGATCGCGCGCTTGAAGCCCTGGTTCTGCGCGAACTCGTCCGAATGAATGCCCGTGCTGGCGCTGTTTCGCGCCACGAGGTAGGGACCAGTAATCGTTGCGCCGGTCTGCCAGTCGCTCATCATGCCTCCTCGATGCCGCAGCGCGGATACGGGCCGCTGGGTTCTTGTTGAAAGCAGCGGCCGCCGAACATCGCGGCCTGGTCGAGTAGCGCAGAGCGCTGCGAGCCCTGTTGCGCCGGCCGCTCGGCGCCCACGCCCGCCTCCTGCGCTCGCAGGAGCGCGGCATCCAGATCGTTCACCTGCACGCGGACCTCAAAAATGCCGGGGCCACGCCGGGCCAGCCCCTCCGCAGCCGGCGTCGTGCTGCCGGGGCCGGGCTGAATGTACTGCAAAACCGTCTCGCCGTCGCCCACCGGCGCCCAGGCCGCATAACCGCCGTCGGGCAGGGCAGCGAAGCGCTCAGGCACGATGCCGAAGAAGCGCTGATAGCGACCGGCCATCCGGTCGAGGTCGTCCGTGACCAGGGCGACCTCGCGCACAAGCTGCACGACTGAGCTTCGCGGCTGCTGCTGCCAATCGGGACCGCCGGGCCACCACGAGTTCGGCCCTACCGGGTCACCGACACCGAGCAGCGGGCCGAGATTGGTGCTCGGGTGGAGGTGGATGTTGCGATATTCGGCGCGCTCACTGTGCATGCTGACGCGGGCGCCCATCGTCTGCAGATGTGCTAGCGCGGCCGGCTGATCGCCGATCTCGAAGATCAGCATATAGAAGCCCTCGCCGACGCGGGCGAGGAACTTGCCACCGGCCCGCTCCGGGTCCGTGACCTGGAGCACCTCAACGAACGAATCGCCGAGCGGGAAGTGATCGTTGATCAGCCCGAACCGCTCCATCACACCGGGATGAGCGCCGCCGACATCGAAGATCTCGCGGAAGCGGGCGGTGGCGGCGTCGCGATCGGTGACGATCACGGTGACATGCTTGATCCGGCGGACCTCAAACATCGGCAACCATATGGCGCGGAGAGCCTGTGGGCCAAAGCGCGCAGGAGCATTGTACTATGTGCTGGCCTCCACGCGGCGCCTAAAGAACGATCGATCGGACCCGAAGGGCTAAACCCCGGGAGCAAATGAACTGGCGGAGGACGCCATGCCCGGTCCACTGTATGGAATCAAAGTGCTGGAAGTTGCCCAGGTCTACGCTGTGCCTGCGGCAGGCACGCTGCTTGCCGACATG
>JBBRGK010000030.1:0-14376 GCA_038240805.1 Dehalococcoidia bacterium
TGTGCCGAGAACGTAGACGGGCGGTTTCTTGAAGTCCTTCGCCCGGTCGGCGGTCGTGAGAATCAGGGCGCCGCCGCCATCCGTGACCAGGCAGCACTCGAGCAAGTGGATTGGCCAGGCGATCAGACGTGAGTTCAGCACGTCCTCGACCGTGATCGGGTCGCGCATCATCGCCCTGGGGTTTTGCGCAGCCCAGGCGCGGGTTGCCACCGCCACCGAGGCGATCTGCTCCTCCGTTGTGCCGTATTTCTTCATGTGGGCAACGATTGGTACGGTGAAGCTCGATGGCGGCCCCATGGTTCCGTAAGGCGCCTCGAACTGGCCGGGAATTGTGGCGCCACCGCCGCCGAAGCCGCCTCGGCCAACTCTTGATTTGCCGCTCTCACCGTGGGTGATGAGCACGTAGTTGCAGTAGCCCGCCTCCAGTGCGGCGACCGCATGCGCGACGTGGATCATAAATGACGAGCCGCCGATCGAGGTGCCATCCACGTACTGCGGCTGAATATCCAGGTAGTCAGCCACCGCGACTACCGACTCGCCAGCGCAGGCAAGTCCGTCGATCTGGCTCTTCTCGATGCCGGCATCGCGAATGGCGTTCCGCGCTGCCTGTGCGTGTAGCCCGAGCTGCGTCAGGCCAGGAATGACGCCGACGGTATCCGTTTCGGCGGCGCCGATGATGGCGACCTTTTTCCGCAGATCAGTGCTCATCAGACGCCCCCCGTTTTTGTTGCCGGCTGGAATTTGGGAATCGAGATGTTCTCGTCAACGTCCGTAAACACAACCTCGACCGGCAGCCCGGCCGGCAGGTTTTCCGGCGTGATTTCGGTGTTGACGATATTGGTCATCATGTGCGGCCCTTCGTCGAGCTCGACAACCGCGATTGCGTACGGCGTCTCATTTTCAAACCCGGGTGCGGGCCTCGCGCTAATGACGTACGTGAGCAGCTTGCCCTTGCCGGAAACTTTGCGCCATTCGAGCGCATCCGAGAGGCAGGTTGGGCAGAAAGCGCGCGGATAGAAGAAGTGCTTCTGGCACTCCGTGCAGAACTGGATGCGCAGCTCGTGCTGCTTGCATCCCTCCCAGTACGGCGCCGTCTCCGGGGTAGGTTGTGGCAGGGACTTTGCTCTATTGCTGACCAATCGGAGGTTCCTCCTCTGTCGGGACGCAGCCCGGAATCTCGGGCAGGTGGTCCAGCCTGGCTCGTCAATGGCTGCCGGTCTCGACGCCACTTGTATTCACAGTTCTACTCATATGCAGCCGTCTGCGGCAAGAGCAGCTTGCCGGACCTTGCAAGTAGCCGAGGCCGCACCGAGTTGCGCGACCGCACGACAGAACGGATCATACTGTGGCGCTCACGAGGAGCGCGATCGGGGAAGCGGGCTGACGAGCGATGATCGATAAGGTCGTTCAGAATGTTGACGAGGCCGTCAGGGACATCCCCGACAATGTGACGATCATGTTTGGGGGGTTCGTTTCGGCCGGCTCACCGACATCGCTGATCCTCGCGTTACAGCGCAAGGGCGTGCGTGGGATCACCGGAATCGCCAACAACATCGGCCTTGGCGACCGGCTCGACGCGCTTTGTGAGAAGCACCAGTTAAAGAAGATGATCGCCTCGTTTGCAATCCGAGCTTCAGGCGGGCGGCAAAGTCTATTCGAGCAACAGTTCCGGGCGGGCGAGGTCGAACTCGAGGTCGTGCCGCAGGGCACGCTCGCTGAGCGGATTCGCGCCGCTGGTGCGGGCATCGGCGGCTTTTACACTCCTACCGGAGTCGGCACTCCCGTAGAAGACGGCAAGGAACGGCGCACGATCGACGGACGCGACTACCTGTTCGAGCAGCCGCTGCCGGCGGACTACGCGCTGATCAAAGCGTGGCGCGCCGATCGCATGGGCAACCTGATTTACCGGGGCGGCAGCCGCAACTTCAACGTGCCGATGGCCACCGCAGCAGGCTTCGTGATCGCCGAGGTCGACGAGATCGTCGAGACCGGCGATCTAGACCCGGAGCATGTCGTGACGCCGGGCATTTATGTAGACCGCGTGGTGGTCGGCGCGCACGAGCAGATTCGCTGGTTCGCATAAGTGACGAACCCCCGACCGGCAGGAGGGTTTTATGCCGATACAGGGATTAACAAGGGATCTCATCGCGCTGCGAATCGCCCGCGATCTTCACGACGGCATGACCGTAAACCTCGGCCTGGGGCTGCCCACGCTTGTCGCCAATTTTATTGGAAGCGATGTGCAGGTGATTTTCCAGGCGGAAAACGGCATCCTCGGCTACGGCGGCGTACTCGAAGAGGATTTCGACCAGGACTTCATCAATGCCGGTGGACAGCCGGTCAGCATCAACCCCGGCGCATCGTTCTTCGGCAGCGACGCCTCATTCGCAATGATTCGCGGCGGCCATGTCGATGTATCGGTACTCGGCGGCCTGCAGGTATCAGCGAAGGGCGACCTGGCAAACTGGCTGGTTCCCGAACGAGGCGGCGGTAGCATTGGCGGGGCGATGGACCTCGCTGTCGGCGCCCGGCGCCTGATCGTGGCAATGGAACACGTGACGCGAACGGGAGAACCCCGCATCCTGCGCCGCTGCACCTACCCGCTCACCGCGCAACGCTGTGTGGACCTGATCGTCACCGACCTCGCGGTCATCGAAGTGGACGAAAACGGCCTGCTTCTGCGTGAAACCGCGCCGGGCGTCAGCGCCGCCGAGATCCAGGCGTTGACTGAAGCCCCGCTCAGACTCGTGCCCAACCTCCGGCCGATGAGCCTGTAGTCAGAAATGGGCACCAACGATCAGGTCTTCGCCCGGCGAAATCGTGCCCGCTTGACGATATGGTCTACTAGGTGTAAATTACACATAGATGATGTTGGGAATAACCGGACACATTCTGACCGGAAATACATTCGCCAGCGCACGCACCAAGAAGGAGATCTCTAGATGGCAACTGCACAACAGGCCCAGGCGGAAAAAAACCCCACCCAGACGCTGGTCGACGCGAACGTCGCTGTTCTCAATACGCTGGCCGAGGCTGGCTATAAAGCGCAGTCGCGGTCACTGAACGTGGCTCGCGTATTCGTTGAAGGACTCGGCCGGCAGCAGGAGAACTCCCGCCGCCTGGTTGAGCGAATCGCCGACCCGAGCCTGCCCTGGTACGCTCCCGAGCGCTTCAGCACCGTGATGAACGTCATGGTTGAGAACCAGAACGAAGCCCTCCGCATCGGCCGCGAATACATCGATGAGATGAACGCCGCTGCCGCCGAGAGCCGGCAGACAGTCGAGACGCTCGTCAAGCAAGCCAGCAAGGCACGCGAAGCGCAGCAGGCGATGGCTGGACAGGGCTTCGCAGCCGTTCGCCGCTTCACCGGCAACATCAAGAACCAGGCAACCGAAGCCGTTCGGGCATAGTGCCCGCTGACCACAGGTAACAAAAGAGCCCGGAGCGAATGTGCTCCGGGCTCTTTTGCGTGCCCGCGGACTACCGACAACGCCGCGTTTACGGCTCGCTTCTACTTCGCCATACTTTGCACCCACCAGCGGGCGCTGCGGTTTCCGCAGCATTCGGCCTGCATTCGTCGCGGAAGAGTCCGTTATGGTTGCAGGTCTCGGCTGAGGCGCGTATACTCACGGCGATCTTCATGAACTGCGCGACGTTTTTTCGCGGGTTCTGCCAGCCTTTTTGGCCTCCTTGCTATGGTCGTACTGGTAAGTCGCTGCATACCGCGTGCCGTTTGTGCGGTGATCGGCAGGGTACGGACTTCTCCGACCCAACCACGGTCCCGCTAGTTAGGAGAGGGTTGATGGAAGGCCTCGAAGGGCTGGTCGAGCCACTGTGCAAGCACCATTGGCGGATCGAGTCGCCGGCTGGCGCCTGTAGCCACGCGGTCTGCCGCGTCTGCGGCGCGGAACGCGAGTTCCGCAACAGCGAGAGTGAACACCCATACAGGCTCCAGCGCGGCAAGCGCTCCTAGAATTCTTTGTCACCAACGTTTCGGCCGGCCACAGGCGCTACGGGGAGAGCATTTCTGCTCTCCCCGCGTTTTTGTCCCGAGCACATTGACGCGCTCTTCATAGATCTTCCTCGCCGCCTGGACCTCCTGCCACACCGCCGCCGAGGTAGGCAGCCACGATGCGTTCGTCCGTTGCAAGCTCTGCCCCGCTTCCCTCCATCACGATCAGGCCCGATTCCATCACATAGGCACGGTCGCTGGCGCCCAGCGCTTTGCGCGCGTTTTGCTCCACCAGCAGAATAGTCCGGCCCTCTGCATGGACCTCCGCAAGAATGGCGAAGATCTGGTTGACCAGTTGCGGCGCAAGGCCCATCGATGGCTCGTCGAGAAGCAATAGTTGCGGTTTCGCCAGCAGGCCACGGGCTATGGCAAGCATCTGTTGCTCGCCGCCCGACAGCGTGCCCGCCGGTGAGTCACGGCGCTGACCAAGGACCGGAAACCGCTCTAGCATTCCGGCGATATCGGTCCTCAACTGTGGCCGGTCGCGCCGCTGGTAGCCGCCGAGCTCGAGGTTCTCCAGTACAGTCATCTGAGCCAGGATCTGCCGTCCTTCCGGCACCTGAACCAGTCCCAGTCGCACCAGGTCGCTCGAGCGGCGACGGGTAATATCCGCGCCACGAAACCTGATCGTTCCCGATCGCGGTGCGATCAAACCGGTGATCGCCGCCAACGTCGTGGTTTTGCCGGCGCCGTTAGCACCCACGAGGCTCACGAGGCTGCCCTCGGTGACTCGCAGGCTGATACCCCGCACCGCCTGGACGCGGCCGTAGTTTACGGTCAGGTTGTCGACTTCGAGCAGCGGTGCGTCAGCCATCACTCGCTGCCTGCGGTTGGTTCGAGACCCAGGTACGCAGCGATTACGGCAGGGTCGGCGCTGATCTCGGCTGGTGTTCCGTTCGCAATTACCTTGCCGAAATCCAGCACCGTGATCCGGTCGCACACAGCCATCACCAGGCGGACATTATGCTCCACGAGCAGAATAGTCAGGCCGCCCGCAGCAAGCCGCCGTACCAGTTCACCTAAGCCGAGCGCTTCTGACTGATTCATCCCCGCTGCAGGCTCGTCGAGTAGCAGGAGGCGAGGGTTGGAGGCCAGGGCGCGCGCGATCTCAAGCCGGCGTTGATCACCGTACGCGAGGTTCGAGGCCCGCTCATCTCCGCGGCCGCCGATCCCGGTTCGGTCGAGGAGCTCCTCTGCATCAGCCTGTAGCAGGCGCTCCTCGGAAGCGCTGCGCCGGCTGAACACCAGCTTCTCGAACAGCGACGCCTGGCGGCGAACATGCTGACCGACGGTCACATTCTGCAGCGCCGTCATTCCGGGGAACAGGCGGATACTCTGGAATGTGCGGCGCACGCCGAGTTCGGCGATTCGATACGCCGGCAACCGGTCGAGCCGCTGGCCGTCGAGGCGGATCTCGCCTCGTTGTGGCCGGAGCAGACCCGAGATCAGGTTAATCGCGGTTGTCTTGCCGGCGCCGTTCGGGCCAATCAACCCGTGGACATGACCTTGACTAACTGCGAAGCTGGCCCCGTCCACGGCATGGACGCCGCCGAATGATCGCCCGATATCCTCAAGTTCGAGAAGCACGCGTTTCTGCCCTTCGGAACAACGGCCATCGAGGGCGCCGGCCCGGCCTCCAGTCAAACAAGGACACTATTCCACGCGGCAGGAAGAGGATTACGAGCAGCAACACCACACCATTGATAAGCTGTCGGTCCGGTCCCGGCTGAATTCCCCACGACTTCATGTGCCGTAGCACCTCAGGTAGCACGGTGATCAGTCCTGCCCCAAGCAACGGTCCGATGAAGATGTTCATGCCCCCGACCACCGCGTACACAAGTATATCGACGGCCCGAGCAAAGCCGTAGTCACCCGGATCAACGATGAAGCGGAGGTGAGCCTGCAACACGCCGGCTACTCCTGCGATGAACGCACCCAGCACGAACGTGAGCACCTTGTAGAAAGTCGTATTAATTCCCATTGTGCGAGCCGCAGGCTCATCCTGCCGAATCGCCTCCAGCGCATAGCCCATCCGGGACCTCCGAAGCCGCCAGAAGAAGAACAGCAAAGCCAGCAGCACCAGATAGATGTGCCACCAGCGCGTCTCCTGCGGCACACCGACGATTCCTAGTGCCCCACCTGCAAACGACCAGTTAATAAAGAAGAGCCGAACGACCTCCCCGAAGCCAATCGTCGCGATGGCGAGGAAGACGCCGCGCAGCCGCAGCACAGGCAGACCCAGCGGCAGGGCCAATAGCGCCGCCATCAGTCCACCAGCCAGCAGGGAGCCCCACAGCGGCCAGTGTTGGTGAATCGTGAGCAGGGCGCCTGTGTATGCGCCGATGCCCATGAAACCGGCGTTCGCAAGAGAAAGCAGGCCCGCACTCAGGGTGATGTACAGGCTGAGTCCGAGGATCGCGTTCAGCCCGATGAAGTTGATGATCGTGCTGTTCTGGTTATAGAACTCCGTCAACCAGTTCATTGCTCCCCAGCGCCCGCAGAATCCGCAGCACACATGTCCTCAAACCTCCCGCACAGTGGCACGGCCGAGCAGCCCTCGAGGCCGGATGAGCAAGATGACGAACAACACGATGAAGGCAATCGCGTCTCGCTTGCTGGAGCCGAGCTGCGCCACGCTCGCCACTTCGGTTATCCCCAGCAGAAAGCCGCCCAGCACGGCCCCGGGGATGCTGCCCATGCCGCCGAGGACGATGATGGACAGACCCTTCAACTCCACGGACCGGCCCATATCTGGCGAGACGCTGTTGAACGAGAGACCATACAGGACGCCCGCGGCGGCACCGAGCGCAGACGAGATCAGGAAACTCACGATGATCACTCGTTCCACGTCAACCCCGAGAATGCGGGCGGCGCGTTCGTTTTCGGCGACGGCGCGCATCCCCTTCCCCAACCGTGACCGACGGACCATCAGCTGCAGCCCCAGCATAAGCAGCAGCGAGACTACGAGAATGACGATCTGAAGCAACGTCACCGAAGCATTGCCGATCTGGTACGAGCGGTCTGGAAACGTATTGAGAGGGAATCGCGAAGTGCGCGCCCCCCAGACCCGTAACGCGATCGCCTCGAAAATCGTCGCCATCGCCAGGCTGCTTATCAGTCCAGAAAAGTACGTGTCCGGGCGACGTCTCAGCGGTTTGAAGGCAACGTAGTAGAGCAGGACGCCTAATGCACCGCCGGCCAGCATCGCCGCAACGAGAGCTGGAAAGATGTTCCAGTGCTCGTAGAGAACCAGTTCAAGAGCGACAAAGGCGCCAATCATGAACACGGCCTGGTGGGCAAGGTTCAGAATGTCGAGGATGCCGAACACGAGCGTGTAGCCAACGGCGAACAGCGCATAGATGCTGCCGAGAAAAAGGCCGTTGACAATCTGCTGCTCGGCCACGCCGGGCGTCCCTTTCGATGGCGTGTGCGCGGCAGCAGTGCTGGCCGGCCCACTCTGGACCGGGCAGCACTCTTGCCCGCAGAATTCTCAGGAACCGCTATAGCTACTGAAGCGGAACGAAGGAGCCTTTGGTTACGATCTGCACGACCGCTGGGTGCTGCGCGTCGCGCCCGGCGGTGAAGTTGAAGCTGCCGAGCACGGTGTCCAGTCCCTGGATCTTTGCAAGTGAGTCACGGATCGCCGGGCGTTCGGCACTGGGAGCGTTCTTGATCGCCGTGGCGAGGATATACGCGCCCGCGTACGCCTGTGCTGCGAACTGATCAGGGTCGGCGTTGTACTTCGCTTTATAGCTGGCAATAAACTTCAGGCTGAGCGGATTGGTGCTGGCGGAGTTCCACGCTGCACCGACGATCACTCCCTCGGCTGCATCGCCTGCCTGCTTGATGAAGGCCGGCGAATTAAAGCCGTTTCCGCCGATAATCGGCTGCGTCAGACCGAGCTTACGCGCCTGCGTCGTCACGCCCACGGCCGGATCGATGAGTGCGGAGACAACAATGGCGTCCGGCTTGGAGTCCTTCACCTTGGTAAGTTGTGCTGCGAAGTCCTTATCGTTGGTGGAGAACGTCTCTGTGTCCACGATCTTGATGTTGGCTTTGTCGAGTGCCGCCTTGAAGGCATCGTAGCCGCCCTTGCTGAACGCGTCGTCGTTGGCGTAAAGGATGGCCACAGTTTTGTAGCCAAGCTTTGCCTGCGACTTCTGCACGGTCTGCGGCACCACATCTACTTCCGTGAGTGAGTCGCGGAAAATGTAGTCACCGACGTCAGTAATACCCGTCGCCACCGTGTTCGACACCGCAAGCACCGGCACTTTCGCCTGCTGAGCGGCCGGGTCTGCCGCCTGGCCCTGGGCGCTCAGCGTCGGGCCGACGATCGCCGCAACTTTGTCCTGAGTGATGAACTTCTGAAAGACATTGATCACCTGGTCTTTGGCACTCGCATCGTCTTCGTAGACGGGATCGAGTTTTACTCCGGCAACCGCGCCGGCATTAATCTCATCCACTGCAAGCTGGAAGCCGTTCTTCTGGGTGACGCCGTACTGGGCGCCGCCGCCGGTCAGGCTGAACACCACGCCGACTTTCGCGGTTTTCGTGGCGTCAGCCGACGCCGCCGGACTGCTCGCAGCCGCGGCGCTGCCAGTCGATGCGGCCACGGGTGACGGAGCGCGGGTTGCTGCGGCGGTGCCAGCCGCAGTTGCTACGGCTGCAGTGCTTGCCGTGGTCGCCGCCGCAGCCCGCGTCGCGCTGGCTGCCGGCGCGTTTGAGACGGTATTGCTGGTGCTGTTATTGTTGTTGCTGCTGCACGCCACCAGCGTCAGCGTTGCAACCGACACGGCCAGCATACGCAGCCGTTTGTCTCTCAGGTTCCAAATACTCATCAACCCCTCCTACATTCAGCTATGCACCCACTGATCTTCGCTTCCGAGACAACGCCCGGTGTCGTGCGGTAAAGACCGATGCGCAATCACCCTACTCGTCAGGCTACTGTAGTCAGCGCTTTACAGACACGTCAACGCCGCTGCTCCGCCTCTCTGGCTCAACCTCACGCCACCTCGCGCCCTAACGCCCATCGAGCCACTGCACGATCCGGTTGAAGTCGTCGTTCAGCAACAGCCGCGCTTCATCTACAAACACACGCCATTGTGCAAGTGTGCGCAGATCCGGGTAGTCCGCAAACGCAAGCGGATAGACATCTCCTGGTCTATACCCGCGCCAGTCCGGCCGGACAAAAATGTGGACATAGCGTGTGCTGCCATCGTCGGTGATGCCAACTCGCTCCACGGCCTGTTCGGCCAGGTCCAACCGGCCCGCACTTCGGAGACGCTCGCGCAACTCCCTCTCCAGGCTCCGCACCGAGATCGTCATTGAGGTTTCAAGCCGTTGAGGGCCGGCAGTCTCGTCTCGTGCGAACTACGCGGAGTGAGTTTGGCCTGTTGACGCGCCTGTGGTACGATCATCGGGATGCTAGTTCCGCCATCGCGCCGCCCTGCGCGGCTCCTCTCCCGGCGATCTCCCGCCGGCCATTCCGATGACCGAACGAATCCTACTACCCTCTGAGGAGGCTGTCGCGTGGCGTTCACCGACAAGACGCTATCGTGCGTCGATTGCCAGACACCATTTACCTTTTCCGCGCGGGACCAGGAGTTCCATGCGTCGAAGGGATTCACCAATGAGCCGAAGCGCTGTGCTTCGTGTCGCCAGACGCGGCGCGTCCAACGCGGTGACACCCCGACTGCCATCGGCGCCGGTGCCCCCGCTCAACGCAGCGGTCAGCAACCGGTCTACACCGGTCCCCGCGCTCAGTCTCGACCGAGCAATGGGCGGGACTTCGGTCGTTCGCGCGGACCGCGCCGTGACTCTGATCGCGGCGGCCGTGGCGATGGCGATGCCGGCAACGCCAGTGGCCAGCGCACGTTCGCCGCGAACGATTCGCCACGGAGTTACACGGCAAGCTGCATGGCCTGTGGCAAAGAGACCGATGTCTCTGCCGACGGGGGCAACCGGGTAATCTTCTGCAACGATTGCTATAGCAAGATGACCGCCATGGCGGGTTCATAGCGGTCGCACTGGTCCTGGCGAGGTTTCGCACCGTGCCCGTCTACGAATATCGCTGTACGTCCTGTCGCATGAGCTTCAGTAAACTTGCCCGCCGTATCCTCAGCGGCGAGGATTCGCTGCCCTCCTGCCCTCAGTGCCAGGGAGCTTCGGAGCGGATACTTTCGGCGTTCGCGTATCACCGTTCGTTGCAAATGCAAATCGAGCAGATCGACCCCCGGATCGAACGCGAGATGGAAGCGGTCGACTCGCTGAAGAGCGATCCCGTCAAGCGCTCATATCTGAACCAGCACACTGCCGGTCTCGATTGACTATCCTCCTCACCCAACCAACCGCTGCCGCGCGCGAGACAAGGATGATCGCAATGCACCGAACCCTGTTTGAGCACGAGTTACGGCAGATCCAGGACGAGGTACTTCTGCTGGGGAGCATGACCGAGAAGGCGATCGACTCCGCCGTCGATGCCCTTTCGCGTCGTGACATCGTGCTCTCGAAACAGGTGATCGAGGATGACATCCGCATCAATGCCAAACGTTTCGCGATCGAGGATCAGTGCATCCAGGTAATGGCGACCCAGCAGCCGCTGGCAACAGACCTCCGCACGATCGTCGCCGTCCTCAGCATCGTTTCAGATCTGGAGCGAATGGCCGACCACGCTGAGGGCATTGGCCGCATAAATCTGTTGATGGTGGGTGAACCGTACGGGCAGGATCTCGGCCATATTCCCGAGATGGCGGCAAAGGCACGGGCGATGCTGCATGACAGCCTCACCGCCTTCATCAACCGCGATGTCGTAGCGGCGCGTACGATCTGCATGCGTGACGACGAGGTCGACGCGCTCTACGACACCGTCTATGCGGTCACAATCAATCGCATGATCCAGCAGCCGGCGGCGATCACGCCGCTCACCTACCATCTGTGGACGGCACACAACCTGGAGCGTATCGCCGACCGAGCGACCAACATCGCCGAGCGGGTGATGTTTCTCGTCACGGGCCGCATGGACGAGTTGAACGTCTCGCGCTACTGAGCCAACGGCTCCCGGCTACACCTTCGTGACCCACGCAGTCACTCTCCTTCAGGGATGACCATAACCTGCAGGCCATAGCGCCGATAGCCGGAGTAGTATCGTGGCGTGCGATGCAAGCTATGGCGACGGTTGGATCGCATAGGTTGGGAAGTCGTACACATGGCTCAGGAGGGTCCTGGCATCATGTATACCTGCATCATCTGTCATTTCGCCGCGCCCCTTGACGATTCGGTCGTGAGCGGCCGCAACGGGCGCTGTATCTGTCTTCGTTGTTACCTGCGTGAGACCGAATCGGACCGACCGATGACCAAAGAGTTGCGGCGCGACCTGGCGCTCGCTCTCAGCGGCATCGCAGGACTGGACTGAGGCGGACTCAGAGAGTTAGCGCAGCCCGCAGGTCAGCCTCGTCCATCGCGGGACCGACGACGGCAAGGGCCAGGTTATCAGGGCGGAAAATGCGAGCGGCAACCCGCTGTACATCGTCGGCGGTCACGGCCCTGTAGCCCGCAACCACGTCCTCAATTGGCTCAATCTTGCCGAGCATCAGCAGGCTCTCGCCTGCCCGCTGGCCAAGCGACATGCTGCTCTCCAGGCCCAGGCGGAAGCTGCCCGAGGCATAATCCCGTGCCTTGCGCAGTTCTTCGTCTTCCACCGGCTCATCCACCAGTTTTCGCAGTTCGGCAAGAATGACCGTCGTTGCCTCGACTGCGTGTTCCGGGCTGACGCCTGCCGAGACGGAGAAAGCGCCGGTGTCGGCATAACGGGAGGTAGAGGCGCCGACCGAGTAGGCCAGCCCGCGCCGCTCGCGCACTTCGCGGAAGAGGCGTGAGCTCATCCCCCTTCCCAGCACGTTGTTCAGAATCGTCAGGGCAAATCGATCAGGATCCTCACGGGGAATGCCCCGCAAGCCGATCGCCATGTTGGCCTGCGCAATATCTCGCGTATCGATTCGCACCCGTTCTGCCGGCATCTCCAGGCGAGCAGGCGCGATCGGGGGCAGTTCAGCGTCTCCGGTTCCCATCCACTGTTGCTCAGCAAGGGCCATCACTTCGTCATGGGTGACATTCCCCGCGACACTCAGGACCATGTTGCGCGGCACGTACCAGGTGTCCAGGTGCTGGCGCATATCATCGCGAGTGATTTTTTCGACGATGTCAAGCGTTCCGGCGATGCTCCAACCGATCGGCTGATCTCCATAGACCGCATCAGACAGAAGTTCACCAACCCAGGCGCCCGGCTGATCGTGTGAACGTCGGATCTCCTGCTGCACGACCGTCCGCTCGCGTTCGACCTCCACCTGCTCCAGAAGCGAGTTCTGCACCATGTCTGCGACGACGTCCATCGCGCGGGGCAACATTTCGTAGGGAACCTGGTTCCAGTAGCAGGTCAATTCCTTCGATGTGTATGCGTTGAGTACGCCGCCGGCGCCCTCGATTTCAGCTGCGATAACGATCGCGTTCGCGCGGCGCTCTGTGCCCTTGAAAAGCATATGCTCCATGTAATGGGAGACGCCGTTCACGCGGCGTTCCTCGGCGCGTGAACCAACACCCACGAACACGTTGACGCTGGCGGACTGTGCCGCCGGAATCGGCGTTGTTACGACGCGCATGCCATTGCGCAGGGTCGAGATCTGCCAGATCGGCGCAGCGGCAGGAAGGCCGTTGCCCGTCGATCGCTGTGATGTCATCGTTTCATCCCTTTGATACGAATGTTACCGGATAAACTGTAACCGGTTTGAACAATAGCGGGGGACGGCAACAGCGGCATGCACCGATTGAGCGACGGCCTGCGGGCAGCGTTTCGAATCACCTGGCGGGGGCTGCTCTCTTATAGCGCCGACCATGCCAGCAGTTTCGCTGCCGCGGTGGCGTACTACACCCTGTTTTCCATTTTCCCGCTTGCCCTTTTCTTTATCGGTTTCTCCGGCTACTTTATCAGCCGCAACCAGCGCGACCGGATCGTCCTCCAGGTGGTAAACCTCTTCGGCGGCGCGTCAACAGGCACGATCTATCATCAGGTCGAGTTGGCGATGAAGGGACGCGCCGGACTCGGCCTGATCGGCCTCGTTGGTGCCCTCTGGGGCGCCAGCGCCGTGTTTGGCGCCATCCGCACCGGTCTGAATGCCGTCTGGCACGTCGAAGGTGGCCCGCCGTGGTGGAAGTCCAAGCTTTACGACCTTGCCAGCGTCATTGGCTTGCTGTTGATGCTCGGCCTGGCGTTGACGTTTACCATCGTGCTGACCAACGTCACGAGCCGAATCGAACACCTGTTTGGGGCGCGGTTGGGCGGTGTCGCTTCCTTCACGCTAGCAGCCACGTTCGTGTTGATACCGGTCGTGATCGCCTACTTCACTTTCCTGGCCCTCTATCTGCTCGCTTCGCCCCCTCACATCCATCTGCGGCACGTCTGGCTGGGGGCGCTAATCAGTGCCATTGGATACCAGGCGATCAGCCTTGGCTTCGGCATTTATGTGCGCTACTTCGCGAACTATGACCGCGTATACGGCTCCCTTGGCGCAGTGATCGGATTCCTGTTCTTCGCATACCTCATGGGCAGCTTGATCCTGCTCGGCGCCGAAATATCTGAGGCCTATATGGAGTGGGCCACCGGCCTGCGCTCTCCCGGGCGCGGACTATTGGAAGCGAACCGGATCGCCGACGGAATCGAACAAAGGATGTCACACCTGTTGCGCGCCAGACGCTGACCCCGGGGCTGCCATGCATTGGCTTCGAAACGTCTGTGCTATGATCGGCCCCGAACCCGTGTCCACGCTCACACTGGATGGAGGTAGACGCATGGCTCAATCCCCTGTGCGGCTCATGGTGGTCGATGATCACCGGCTGTTCCGCGATGGCCTCGTCAGTTTGATGATGAGCTTTGATGATGTCGAGCTCGTTGCCGAAGCGAGCGGCGGCCTGGAAGCTGTCGAGAAAGCGAAAACCGAACTCCCAGATGTGATCTTGATGGATATGAGCATGCCCGGCATGTCGGGCGTCGACGCCTGCAAGCAGATCCTCACCTTCGCGCCGGAGACATCGATCTGCATGTTGACCGTTTCGGAGCAGGACGACGACCTGTTCGCTGCGATCCGCGCGGGCGCCCGCGGCTATCTGTTAAAAGATACCGCGTTGAACGCCCTGCACGACGCGCTGCGTGTGCTTGCCGATGGTGGAACCTCGATCACACCTGTACTGGCCACCCGCCTGCTGGAGGAGTTCGCCAGAGCAAGCCCGCCGCCCCGCTCGGCCGGTCCTGGTCTCGATCAACTAACCGGCCGCGAGCGTGAGATCCTGGAGTACGTGGCCGCAGGCTGGCGCAA
>JBBRGK010000031.1:0-14242 GCA_038240805.1 Dehalococcoidia bacterium
CCTTGCGATAATATTCTCCGAATCTGTTATCAGCGGCTGCTAACACTGTCACCGGCCACTCGGCGTCCACCTGCAGTAGGCGCGGTCTGCCGGGCGGTTGAGGAGCCGCTGCTCTTCGAGACGACGTACCGCTCGGCGCAGCTACCGCTGTGGGAGATGAGCGATACGGAATGGCTCAAAGTGATCCAACGCCCGCCGTATGCACCGCGAAAACCGCGCCGCGCCGTGTTCGAGCAAGCCGCGCTCTTCGCCTAACGGCGTTCTTACCACGGCTACTGCAAACAGACGCGGGGTATGTTCTGGCTACGTGTGTGCTTTCTCCGTGTCGATTGTTGCTTGAATGCCGATCGGCAACGGGATGTTTGCCCCGTAGTGCGGCCCGCGGGCCTGACAACGACCATGTGCACGGGATGGCCTTCGCTCGCAGCCAGGTCGAGAGCGCCGCAGTCTACGTCCGGTATCACAACGACGCCGTGATCGCGATCATGGTCGAGAAGGGCGGTATCGTGAAGCGGTCCCGGGAGAAAGGCCCGGGGTAGCCGGTGGGCGTGAAGCGCTACGCGGAAGGTGGTAGACGGGTCTCCGAATGGTAGACCAGTTGCCAGCGACCATCGAACTTCTGCCAGACACTCGCCCCCCAATAGTTACCCGAGATATCATGACCACCCGATGCAGAGGCATCCAGCACCGTGACGTAGGTGGAAAGCGCGACATTCGCTGTCAGCTCGCGCACCCGCATTTGCTGAAGCAGGAATGAGCGGATCTGCATCATGCTCGTACCCGCGATGTCCGCATCGGCGGTCACGAGCCCACGACCATAGATCGCCTGATACCCCTCGGCCAAGAGCGTCCGGAAGTCGTCCAGACGTCCGTCTTTGGCTGCTTGCCAGAGCGCCTCATCCATCGCGGCGATCTCGGCAGCCAGTCCGGTCGGCGGGTTCTCTTCATCTGTCAGCGCGGCACCAACCGCTTCGTCAAGCGACAACGCTCGTCCCGTCTCCCACAAGGGCTGGAAAGAGGCGCCGAGGTCGTTCCGGGTCACGGCGACGCTCCGCTCGTACACCGATCGGTCGGCCGGGTCGATCTGCTGGTGCGTGGACTCGAACATGCCGGTCGCTGCTCCAAGCAGCGTGGCGGCGCGCTCATAGCTGCCCGCTGCTGCCGCCACTTCGCCGAGACCCATCACGCAGTACGGCAGCAGATACAGATCCCGGTCGGCATGCGCGCGGCGCACACTTCCCTGCCATAACACGATCGCCTCGCGGAGGTTTTCCTCGTGCAACTCGACGCTGGCGAGGTTGTTCATTTCCACGGTAATCATGTGTTGATCGTCGAGTTCGCGGTTCAGCGCGATGCTTTCGTTGTATAGCCGGCGCGCCCCGTTGTAGTCGCCGGACATCCGTGTTGCCTCGGCTAGACAGTGGAGTGGCAGTGTTTCGAGGGAGCGGTTGCCGGTATCCCGGGCAATGCTTCGTCCTTCCACGCTGAGTTCGCGCACCAGTGCGACGTTCTGGTCCCGCAGCCCCGCGCGGCACAATCCGACCAGGGCATCGACGACGCACGCAGGGTCATTGATCCGGCGTGCGACGACCAGCGATTCATCCGCAAGGTGACGCGCCTCTTCGTTATCACCCTGACGGAAAGCAAGTATGCTGCCGGTGGACAACGCGCGTGCGCGTATCGGATTCGCAGGGCTGTCGACAGTCGCTATGAGCAATTTCCCGATCCACGCGCGACCGATCGTGAACCGACCGGTCGTACCCCAGAAGGAGCGTAGCGACGCGGCAAGTTCCAGCCCGCGGTCCGGATCGTGCTCAAGGGACCATACGAGGGCTTCCTCGATCCCGTCGTACTCCGCTTCGAGGCGTTCCGTGTCCAGTTGCCGGGCCTCGCTCAGCCGAGCGAGCACGAGAAGCTTCGCTACCTGAGCCACCATCATTCCGTCCTCCCACGCTAATACTATGTGTTCGCAACTGAGAAATGGACCCGGCGCGCGGGCGAAATCTGAGCCCACCAGGACTGTCTCTGCGTAGTATAGCGGGACATGCCAAGCCCCTTAATCAGCGCGACCGGCGTTCCCCCTCCTGCCGCTTCATGCTCTCTCGTAACCGGTAGCTCTCCCCCGCGAAGCGACGCACTCCGAACGCCTGAGGAGTAAACCCGGCGACAGAGAAACATTATGTCGATTCCCGAGCGGGGATGATAGTCATTTGCCAGCGCAAGTGCAAATAGACGCGGGGTATGTCTTGGCTAAGTGTGGGCTGGTCAATGTCTGTGCAGTGTGCCGAGGAGCTTCATGAGTTCTGCGACACGGCTCCGACCTCCTGGAGGATTACGGCGGCGTCTGCAAGCGCCATCCCAGTCGATCACCGACAGGCGCCCGTCGCTACCCACGACCGCGTTGTAGGCGTAGAAGTCCGGATGCCACTCCGATACAGGGAAATCGGACGCATCGGGGGTATCCAGGACGTGCAATGTCCCAAGAACTCGTCCCAGCTGGTGCAGATGTGCCGGCTCAAATGTTGCAACGGCACCTTCGGTATACGACGTGACGAGCAGACACCAACCCTCGTCGAGGACGATCCCTGCGCCGTCAACTGCCGGCACAAGCCGGGAGGCCGGAAAGCGCTGGTCCTGCAGAAAGCGGAGGACCTGTGCCTGTGTAGCAAGCTCGTTGGCGCTGCTGGCACCAGCGCATGCTCGTAAGACACAACGGGGCGCAGCTTTGGACGCGATGGTATAGATGCCGCGACCGGGCAGCACGCGCAGAGGCTGCAGTTGCGGGTCGATGAATCGATACCGCCGCCGCAGGAGTTGTGCGAGCGCCTGCTCGCTGGGCGATGAAGCCAGAGCTGGCCTGTCCGACACCGCAGTGTACCTCGTAGTGAGTGTAGGCCCACGGGCTCTCTGTCAGCTGCGGCCGCTCATGACCGCGTCTCCTCCGGACGCCTTACGAGAGCACCGCGGCGATGTCAGCGAGCGTCTCATCCAGGGCGGCCCACCGCGCGAAGCCGTACGCTTCCATGCCCCGGAGTAACTCCTCGTCCTCCTGTTCGGCAGCGTCTGTTTCCAGGATGCGCTCCAGGCGGGCCACCATGTCTCCCAGGAACCG
The DNA here is from genome assembly GCA_038240805.1 of Dehalococcoidia bacterium. GTDB lineage: Bacteria > Chloroflexota > Dehalococcoidia > CAUJGQ01 > CAUJGQ01 > JBBRGK01. The sequence goes on from JBBRGK010000031.1 coordinate 3,113, forward strand.
ACGGAGCAGATAAAACGCGAAATGGTCGATGTGCAGTTGCTGCGCACCCCCGGCCTGACGATACGCGCCGAGAACCCTGTCGAAACCCGGTCCTACGCCGGACCAGAGGTCGAACTCAGGTGGCGCAACGGTGGCTTCGTCCCAATCCAGAACACTGAGCCGCCCCAGATCATCGACGAGCATGTTTGCGCCGCCGAGGTCGGTGTGACAGAGCGCCATGGGGCAGTGGAGTCGCTGGGCGATGGTTGCCAACTGTCGCAGTCGCGCGTGCTGTGCGAGGATGTCCGCCCGTCGCGGCAACAGCAGGCGCCGGAGCGAACGCAGGCCGGGTCGCTCCGAAGACCCAATGCGCTCGACTACCGCCAGGCAACGAGCCAGACCATCGTTATCTGGAACGGCGAATCGCTCGCGCGAAGGAAGCACGTCGGCAAGTTCGGGCGTGGCCCGATGGATTGCGGCGATGGTGCGCCCGAACTCCTCCAACAAGGCATCCGGCGTTCGAGTTGGCAGCATCTGACCGGGCAACAGCGGGAAGATAGCGAAATGCGTGCCGACGAGGTCCGCCCAGAGGGCACCGCCGCCTGTCGGGATGGGGTAGGGCACGCGTGTGTACAGGCCGCGGTCGTATAGCGCCCGTGTAAGAGTGAGGCTGCCGTACTGGCGGACGGCTGCCGGATCACCGACATGGAGTTCCGGCCAAAGTTTGAGAAAATACCGCTTCCCTCCTGTGCAGTGCACTACATAGCAGGCTGCCACAAAGCCCACAGGCACGAAGCTGAGGTCCTGCACGGGAATCTCGTACGCGTCGCGGACCGTCTCAACCAGGCGGGTGCGGTCGATGGCCGGCTCGTATCGCATGGCACCGTCCGGAGCGCCTCTGGCGTAGCAGCGCCTGATAGGCGTTCATCCGAGGCGTATGAACGCGAATGATTCCTGTGGTACTCGGGGGAGCGTACGAGTTTGCGGCCGCGGTGGCAACGAGCCTCCAACCGCGCGGTCACTTCCTGACCACGCGTATACTGGTGCGCATCACGCCCGGTGCGCCCTGTCGCAGACGCCGCCGGTGAACACACGCGTTGGAGGATGCCTGATGCCGACAGTTCGCAGCAACGGGGTTGACCTGTACTACGAGGAAGCGGGCTCGGGGACGCCGATCGTTTTCAGCCACGAGTTTGCAGGCAGCTTCGAAAGTTGGAACCTGCAGATGAGTTTTTTCTCGCGCCGCTACCGGGCGATCGCCTACAACCATCGTGGCTATCCTCCATCAACGGTGCCCGACGACCCGGCGGCGTACTCGGAGGAGAACCTGGTCGCGGATTTGCTCGGCCTGCTCGACGAGCTTGGCATCGAGAAAGCGTTCATCTGTGGCCTGTCGATGGGCGGTGCCACGGCGCTGAAGTTTGCCATGGCGCATCCAGATCGCTGTCTGGGCTCGATCGTCTCTGCCGCGGGGGCAGGCACCACAAACCGCGAGGTTTTTGAACGTGAAATGGAGGCCACGGCGCGAGCGTTCGAGACCAGTGGCGCCCCGGCCGTGGGCGAGTTTTACACCCGGGGATCTTCTCGCGTTCAGCTAATGCGGAAAGACCCGCGCGGCTGGCAGGTGTTCCAAGATCTCTTCGTCGCCCACTCCGGCCAAGGCTCCGCCAACACGATCCGCGGCGTGCAGCTGAAGCGACGCACGATCTACGAGGTGGGCGATGACCTCACGAAGGTCGGGGTGCCGGTGCTAATCATGATCGGCGATGAGGATGAGGCGGTGCTTGACGCGGCGATATTTATGAAACGGCACCTGCCAAACGCAGGGCTGTGGGTGTTTCCGAAGTCCGGCCATGCGATCAACCTGGAGGAGCCCGCGTTGTACAACCAGGCCGTACTCGATTTTATGACCGCAGTCGAACAGGGCGTGTGGCGTAAGCGAACTGAGACGGCGAACTAACGGTCTGTCGGCGCGACGGGTGGACCGCATTCGCTGCTCAATCACCTTTCCTGTGCTCCTCCGTCGCCTGGTTCAAGTATTTGGGTAAAGACACTTTGGCGCGTTTGGGCTTCGGCAGTTGTAATTCACGTGCCGGTCTTGACTTGCCATAGTCTCTCGTTCATTCCGTTATGACCGGGAGCGGCAGGGCCATATTCATCGCAAACGGTAAACACTTGATGGATTATCTTGCCCGGATTCGACTACTGGCCGGCGTCAGGATCGCTGCCGTGCGTAGCTCGCGGTGCTTGCGATAGTTCTCGAAGCGTGGAGAGAGTTTCCCACACATCGACCGTCGCGCGGATGGGCCACTTTCGCCAGATGGTTAGTGTTATAGGCGCAGACAGCAAAGAGGACCGCCCATCACAGACGGTCCTCTTTTTCATGTTTCAGTCCAACGATGGCTCGAATACGAGTTGGTGCTTAGCGCCGGGAGGGGCGGAAGCCCGCCGCCTGCGCTGCTTCCTCGGTCTCGAAGAGCATGTCGGCATCGAAGCGGTCGTAGTTTGCCTGTCCGGCCACATGGTAGATACGTTCACCGGTGCGGGAGACCTTGCCCTTGACCTTGCCGCCGCCGGGGGTTTCGGCACGGCGGAAGCCCGCTGCCTGTGCCTCCTCTTCGGTGGCGAAGGTCGCTTCCGCCTGGGTGCGGTCGTAGCTGCTCTGGCCGGGAATGTGATAGATCTTCTCGCCACCTGCTGCGAGGTTACCTTTGATCAGCTGCGCCGGGTGAGAAGCTGCGCGGCTCTGGCGCTCGGCGCGCCTGGTCGCCTGGTTGGCCACTTCAATCGCCTGATCTACGGCGTTGGCACTGGCGCGGACGGCCTGCGAGGTGAGGGTGGTCGTCGCATCGATGGCTGCTTTGCTGGACGCCTTTTGGGCAGTCGCGACGTCTTCGGTTATTTCGCGGGCGGTCTTCACCTGGGTATCGGCGACCTTCGCGGCGGTGTTCACGGTCCGCTCGACCGTCTCCCGCAGTGGCGCGGCGGCGGTCATATAGGCTGAGAAGAGACGGTTATAGGCCTCGAACAGGCGGCCATAGCTCTTCTGCAGACCGGCGGGCGATGCGGTGCCGGTCAAGTAAAAAGGAATGCGCAAAAATTCGCTCGCCACGGCGACCTGGGCGCCTGCGACCTCGCGGGACTCTGCAGCGATGCGGCTGAAAGACTCGCGTACCGTCGTCGGATCGATACGCATGCCCCACATGCCGGTGCTTAGCTGCGACGCCTGGCGGTTGTAGCCTGAAAGCATCGACGAGATGCCATCCTGCCATGCCTGGAAGGCCTGCGTTGCAGCCGGTGCCTTCTGTCGTGATTCGGTCGTCATACCAGAGTTCTCCTCGTGTGTTGCATGGGCGGTCAGGATGCCGCCGTCATTCATCTAGATGTATTTTACACCTAGATGGTCAATGCGAATCAATCTCAAGGAGTAGATTGCGGATTATCTGGAGAACCGAAAAGGATTTGAGTCATGAACGACGCAGACCCGGGAAAACCGGCCGTGCCCGCCATCGAGGCGATCAGCGCCGTGACGCTCGCTACCCACGATATGGCGCGGGCGGCGGCATTCTACCTGTCGCTCGGCTTCACGCTCCGCTACGGTGGCCCGCAGGCAGATTTCACCAGCTTCACGGTCGGTCAGAGTTTTCTAAACCTGATTCCGGCGGACCCCTCTATGCGCTGGTCGTGGTGGGGACGCGTGATCTTCTACGTGTCAGACGTGGACGCCCTGTACGAACGCAGTCTCGCTGCCGGACTGCAGCCGGGTCTGGCACCTCAGGATGCTGCCTGGGGTGAACGGTACTTTCACATCGTCGATCCCGACGGCCACGAGCTGAGTTTTGCACGACTGCTCGGGCACGACTGATGGCCAGTCTGCGTGCCCCTATTCCTCGATCCAGAGCGGATGCGGGCGGACCACCGTGTTCCAGTGCTTGGAGATGCCGTTGCTCTGCTCGTCGTGGGCGGCGATGTGGCCCGGTGTGTTGATCAGATGGGCTTGCATGTCGAACGTCTCGGCGCCCGGCTCGGGCCGAAGCCGGCTATAGGTGCCATCTTCACTGAGCACCGTCGCCTGCACGTTATCCCGCAAATAGCCAGCCAGCACCTCGTCAACGAGGTGCCGCTTCAATCCCTGGTCTTCGACCGGCGAAAGCACCTCCACCCGATGGTCAAGATTGCGCGGCATCAGGTCGGCACTGCCGAGGAATATCTCCTCGTCTCCGCCGTTGCGGAAGTAAAATAGCCGGCTATGTTCCAGCAACCGGCCCACGATGCTCACCACCCGTATGCGATCGCTGAGCCCGGGAACGCCAGGCCGCAGGCAACAACTGCCGCGCACGATCAAGTCCACGCAGACGCCGGCAGCCGATGCAACGTATAGCGCGTCGATCATTTCGGGGTCAACGAGCGCGTTCATCTTGAAGATCAGCCGCCCTTCGCCGGTGAGGCGGGCATGCTCTGTCTCGCGGGTGATGCGCTCCAGCAGCTGCCGGCGCATGTTCACCGGCGCCACGAGCAGCTTGCGATAGTCCACCTGGCGCGAATAGCCGGTCAGGTAGTTGAAGATCTCCGACACATCGGCGGCGATATCGCTGCGGCACGTAAACAGGCCGAAGTCCGTGTAGCCGCGGGCGGTGACTGAGCTGTAGTTGCCGGTTCCGACATGGACGTACCGGCGCAGACCCTCCCGCTCGCGTCGTACGACCAACGCCAGCTTGCAATGCGTCTTGAGGCCCATCAGCCCGTAGACGACATGAACTCCAGCTCGCTCAAGCGCCCGCGCCCAGTCGATGTTGTGCTCTTCGTCGAAGCGCGCCTTCAGTTCCACCAGCACGGTGACCTGCTTCTCCCACTCGGCGGCCTCCAGCAGGGCCTCAACGATGGGAGAGTTCTGGCCGACGCGGTAGAGCGTTTGCTTGATCGCGACCACCCCCGGATCCTCGGCGGCGCGAGCGATGAACTGTACGACCGGGTCGAAGCTATCAAACGGGTGGTGAACAAGGATGTCCTGGTGGCGAATCGCGTCGAAGATGTCCTCGTGACCGGCCATCTCCACCGGTGTGCGCGGCACGAACGGTGTGTCCTTGAGCTCTGGCCGCGGGACGGAGGCAAGCTCCATCAATGATGTAAGCCCGGGCACTCCGTCGATAACGTACAGGTCTTCCTGGTCTACTTTCAGGTACTCAAGCAGCAACGTGCGAAGATGCGCCGGCATGGTTGAGCGCACTTGCAGTCCCGTCACCTCACCGAAGCGGCGCTGTTGCAGGCTGCTCTCGACCAGTTCGAGTAGATCGGCCGCCTCCAGATCCTGGATCGCAAGCTCGGCCTCGCGCAGCACGCGGAAGACATGAGCCTCTTCGACGGCCACGCCCGGAAAGAACGCACCGAGATGGGCAATCAGCAGGTCGTCGAGCCAGATGAACGCCTGGGGGGCAGGCTCATCCACGGCCTGTGGGGGTCCCGCAGTAGGTGGCACCTCCACCAGACGAGGAAGCACGGTGGGGATTTTCAGCCGGGCAAATCGTCGGCCAAGCTCTGGCTCGTCCAGCAAGACCGCCAGGTTAGTGCTCTGGTTGGAGATGAACGGGAACGGATGCGCCGGATCGAAGCCGAGCGGGGTGCAGATCGGGAAGACATCCTGCTCGAAGTAGGCGCTGAGGGCCGCCTTCTGTAATTCATCCAGGTCGTCGTGACTGACCAGGTGGATGCCGCGTTCGGCGAGCGCAGGCACAAGTGTCTCGTGCAGCAGCGTGGCGGCATCTTCAAGGCAGCGAGTGACGATGGCACGCACTTCGGCCAGCAGCCGTTGCGGCGGAATGCCGTCCGGGCCCGGCTCAGAGACCCCGGCGCGGACCTTGCTGCGCAACGCCGGCAGGCGAACCATCATGAACTCGTCAAGGTTTGAGCTGTAGATAGCGAGGAACTTGACCCGTTCTATCAGGGGGCGTGTTGGGTTGGCAGCTTCCGCGAATACGCGCTGATTGAACTCGATCCAGCTCAGTTCGCGGTTGAAAAAGCGGGCGGCGCCCGCAGACTCCGGCTCGCCGGGCACGGGGGAAGCGATGGCGACGGCGGAGACGGGCACGGGTGAGGGCACGACCAGCGCCGGCAGTGGCACCGGCGGCGCTGCGCAGTCCATCACAGAAACGGTTGCCGGGTGGTCCTCAGGTGCGTTACCGGGCGGCGCCTCATGCTCCTGCGGGGAGATAGTACCGTCCGCAGCAGCAGGGGAGGACATTTCGCGATGCATAGGGCGCTCCTGTGGTCCGTAGTATCGCACAGGCCGGTGACTGTTTCTCCGCGCCTGGCTCTACGCCCGCTCCTGGAGGCATGGCGGTCGAACACCGGTGAAGCTGGAGTGAACAGATTGGCCCGCTGTCGGTACTGCGGGCGGACACTGGTACGATACTCTTATAGGGCGGGCGACCAGAGCACGGGGGCAGCTTTGACGGCACGAGTGGCAGCACGAGGGAGCGCACCGAGCGCGCGTGCCATCGCGGAAGGTGCCCTGCTCGCTGACATGACCGTCATGGTCGTCATCATCGGGCTGTACATCCCCTACGCCGGCCCGGCGATGGCTGCGATCTCGCCGATTCCGTTGCTGCTGGTCGTGTTGCGGCAGGGCTGGCGCGTGGCTATCCAGGCGTTTATTGCCACCTGTTTGCTGGTCAGCTTCCTCACCGGACCGTTCACAGCTTTCGCGGTGCTGACCATCGCCCTGCGCTCCTTTGCGCTCGGTATTGGCCTGCGCAAGGGCTGGTCCGCCGGCAAAACCGTGCTGGCCGGAACCGCGTTCCTGTGGGCCATCGTCTGGGCAGGGGTCACGGCGACGGCTCTGGTGCTGCCCTCCTGGCGTGCCGCCACGGAGCAGGGCATCACTCTCACCTATCACCAGTTGACCGGCCTGCTGGGTCTGCTGTTGCGACTGTTCGGCCAGAACCACCTTTGGCAACAGCTTTCGCCGCACCTGAACGATTTTCTCGGCTGGTTCCTGGCGCACTGGCTGCTTTTGCTGCCGCTGTTCGTCTGGCCGATTCTGCTCATTGCCGTTGGGGCCGAATACATCATCGTTGAGGTGGTGCTGCCGCGATTCGGGGTGACACCGCCGCCGCTGCGCCTGCCGCTGTTCGGAAACGCCGCCGCCAGAGAGGCAGCGCAGACTGGCACCATGAGAAAGCGGATTGAGCTGACGTTGCAGGAGAAGCTCGGCCATCGCCCCGAACAGCCATTGAGACGAAGCAGTCGCAGACTGACCCCATCGCCGGTGACGGTGCGAACAGGCTCCGGCAAGGATGCTACGACCGCAGATGCTACCCAGCGCGACGCCACAGGCAGCACAGGCCATCCGCTGGAAGGTGGCCGTCCTGCCGGTAGCAACCCGTCCCCGCGGGAAGAGATCACGCTCGACCGATGACAGCAACACGCTCATCAACGGCGCTACGGGGAGCGGCAGGCCCACCGTCCGGCACAGCTTCTGGCATTCGGGTCAATGGCGTCACCTATACGCCGCCGGGCGCTGCCCATCCTGTCCTCCAACATGTCACGCTGACGCTTGCTCCGGGGGAGTTCGTTGCTGTGCTGGGCCACAATGGCTCAGGAAAGTCGACGCTTGCTCGACATCTGAACGGACTGTTGCAGCCACAGCAGGGCAGCGTCACCGTCGATGGGATGAGCACCGCCGATCCTGCCGATCTCCCGCTGCTCCGCCGCCATGTTGGCCTGATTTTTCAGAATCCGGATCACCAGATCGTCGGGGCCAGCGTCGCGGAAGACGTGTTGTGGGGCATGCCGGCCGGCCTTTCGCACGCGGAGGCACTGCGCCGTACGGAAGAGTCACTACAGGCTGTTGGCCTCACCGGGTACGACTCGCAGGCCACATGGCGGCTGTCGGGCGGCCAAAAGCAACGGCTGGCCCTGGCAGGCGTACTGGCGCGCGGTCCGCAGTACCTGGTGTGCGATGAACCCACGGCACAGCTGGATGGGCACTCGCGTGAGGACGCACGCCGGCTGCTGCTCGGCTGTCGGGACAGAGGCATCGGACTGCTCTGGATTACGCACCGGCTGGATGAAGCGCTGCTCGCCGATCGGCTGCTCGTGCTGGAAGCGGGCTGCGTCGTCGATTCGGGCACGCCGCGCGAGCTAATGGGCAAACGCACAGAGATCGCCGGTTCGCTGCCGCCTCTGGTTGCGTTGGCGCGGCATCTGCGCGAGGCCGGTCTCGATGTGGACGACCTGCCCGGTTCGCCCGAGAGCCTTGCGGCGCAGATCGCCTCGCTGCTACGCCCGCAAAGCGCCGGTTCAACAGGGAGCAGGGCCGCGTCGGGGGGCGGGCAGTGACGCTCGTCGCGGAAGGTCTGCGCCACGTCTATCTAAAAGGCACACCACTGCAGCGAGTCGCGCTCGACGGTGTCTCGCTCGCAGTTGAGCCAGGCGAGTGCCTGGCCGTGGTCGGCGCCAGCGGATCGGGAAAGTCCACGCTGGCGCGCATCATCGCCGGACTGGTCCCGCCCTCGGCAGGAAGCGTGCTGCTCGCAGGCAGCAACGTGGCTGCTGTGCCCGCTTCCGGCACATGGGGCCGCCGGCTCCGCACCGCCCGCCATGCGGTAGCCGGGGCGATCGTGAACCCATCCGGGCTTATAGATCGGCGGTTCTGGTCGGTGTCGCGGGCACCCGTTCGGCGAGCGTCCGCCGATGATCGCTTACATCGCCCGGTGATGCTCGCCTTTCAGAATCCAGAGGATCAGTTCTTTACGACCACCGTGTTCGAAGAGATTGGCATCGGGCTCATGCCGCCTGCCCCGCAGAACCCGAGATTGGAGCAGAACGAGCCACGGGGCTGGGTCGAGCGGCTGATCGCCACCACCGCAGGCGGCAGTTCCTCACCACAGCAGATAGGCATGGCGAACCCGGTCATTCGCGCCGCCGTGCTGCAGGCTCTGCGTTTAGTCGATCTCGATCCCGAGACTTACGGCCGGCGCGATCCGTTCACCCTGAGCGGCGGCGAACAGCGCCGTCTCGCGCTCGCGGTGTTGCTCGCTCGCAAACCGCGTGTGCTGGTTATGGACGAGCCATCAGCAGGTCTCGATGAGCCCGGCCGGCAGCGGCTCTACGCATGCCTGGATCGGGTGCGCCGTGAACAAAGGACGGCCGTTATCCTCGTCTCGCATGACCTTGAGGAGGTCGCTGCGGTCGCCGATCGGGTGGTTGTGCTCAACGCGGGACGGATCGCTGCCGACGGAGAGACCGAGGCCGTTCTGCAGGACGCAGAGATGCTGATCGCCGCTGGACTGGCGCCGCGACCACTGGTGCAGTTGCGTTCGGCACTCGCCGGGCATGGACACGTATTTGACGGCGACTGGAGCGCCGCCGCCGGCGTCTCAGCAGCGCTGACCCCGGCGTTGCATCGAGCCGGGCGCGGGGATGGCACCGGTGCTTGAAAGCATCCTTGAAGTCGGCGCGATCCCCGGCACAACGCCGATACACCGGCTATGGGCGGGCACAAAGCTGATCGTCGTGATGGCGATGGGCGCCGGTCTGGCGTTCAGCGGGTTGCTATGGGGCTTTGCTGTCGTGGCTGTCTTGCTGCTTCTCGCCATCATTGTCGCGCGGCTCTCGCCGGCCCTGCTCTGGCGTGGGCTGCGCCCCCTCATGCTGGCGTTGCTGTTCGGTGCCCTGCTTCTGTTGCTCACGTCCAGCGGATCGCCGTTGCTACACATTGGACCTGCCGTAATCACGCGGAAGGGCCTGAACAATGCGGTCAAGTTCCCCGGACTGCTACTGCTGCTCGCTGTTGCGGCGGCGATTGTGAACCGGACGACGCCCCCGGCCGACTCTGTTGCGGCATTGGGCGTGATGCTGCACCCGTTGCGACGCTTGCATCTGCCCGTAGATGAACTACTGACCATGGTCGCGATCAGTCTGCGCTTTCTGCCGATCCTTGCCGAAGAGGTGACACGGCTGCGTCACGCGCAGACCACCCGCGGGCTGAGTCCCGGACGCGGAGACCTCGAATCGCGCGGCCGGGCGATGGAAGGCTGGCTGGTGTCGCTGGTGCAGGCGAACCTTCGCCGGGCTGCCGAACTGGGTGAAGCGATGGAAGCCCGCGGCTACGGCGACCCCGAGGCGCGCGAGTTTCCCGTGCGGCGCCCGCACATCGGTGCCCTGGACGTGGTCGTGATTGCCGGCACGCTTGCACTGGCTGCCGGGATGATTGTCGTTCGATAGGCGACGATGCCAGATGCTCGAAAACCGACTTGCACCGACGTTGGACCCCGAGGGTGCACGTCATTCGCCGGGTGGTGGCCAGACCCAGAGGCAGGCTGCGCACTCAGGGCTGATCGGAATCTCCCGTCCATCGATCTCAACAGCGATCGGACCGTTCAACGGACCGTAGTCGCGCACACGAATCATGGTGCCCGGACGGAAGCCGTTCGTCTCGTAGAACACCATGAGCTCGTGGTTATCCTCGGCAAGTTCCGAAATACGGCGCAGCCGTACGCTCTGGCCGGCAGAGATCGCGCTGAGCGGGACGAGCGGCGTGCTGCGCTCTTCGTCGTTCAGCGGACGGATGGGGTTGCCATGCGGGCAGGTTTCTGGATAGCCCATCGACGCGGCGATTCGCTCCTCCACGAGCGGCGAGACGGCGTGTTCAAGCCGGTGCGCCTCTTCGTGGGCGGTGGCCCAGTCCAGGCCGAGTCCATCGGTGAGCCAGCGCTCGATCAGGCGGTGACGGCGCAACAATGTATCGGCGATTTCGCGTCCTGCATCGGTAAGCTCGACGTGCCGCCGGGGCTCAACCCGTACGAGGCCATCGCGCTCGAGCCGGCGCGCCGCCTCGCCCATCGTGGGCGGTGTCACGCCGCAGTGGCTGGCCAGCCGGGCAAGCGTCGTCTGCTGGCCCTCATTGGCGAGGGTCGAAATGGCGATAAGATAGTTCTCGCTGGCCTCAGTTGTCATACAGTCATGGAGTCATAAGATCTGGCACCCCTGGGCAAGCGCGCACTCGTCATAAGGTGAGTCTTGTGGCCGGTGCCCGGCAGTGCCAGTATAGCAATGCGCTGACCCCCGTGGGCTGGAGCGCCGCGTCGGGCGGCAGCGGTCGCTTCGGTCGGTGCCGTACGTATGATGGAGCCGCCCGGACTGGCGCAGAAC
>JBBRGK010000032.1:0-14049 GCA_038240805.1 Dehalococcoidia bacterium
AAGGTGTGCCGCTGGTCGCTGACGTGCTGGCGCTCGGCCACGCCGGCGTCGTAGCCCGGTGGATCGGCCTTCAGCAGGGCGCCGCGCATCGAGTAGAAGGTGCGGAAATCGATCACTGGACCGGCAGAGGTGGCAGGGAGAGTGCCCGGCCATTCGACGGAGGCCGTGGTCAACCCCTGCCGCTCGGCCGCCTGCGCCAGCGTTTCCGCGCCATTGAGCAACGAGTTGAAGCCGTTGGTCGGGGTGCCGATCGGCGTTCCGGCGGTGTGAAAGGTGTTGTTCATGGCGCCGCTGGTGCCCGACCATGCTCCGGTCGCCAGAGTGGCCCAGCCGGAGCCGGTATTGGTGGGCAGGGCGGGCAGACAGCCGTCCACGCCGGTAACGCCGTGTGCGATCAGGTAGCGCAGCACCGGCATCTCGCCAGCGGCAGCGTAGCGCTGCATCAGGTCGTGGCGCATCCCGTCGGAGCCAAAGAAAACGGCGCGAGGTCGCGGGTGAGATCGGTTATCTACAGTCATACGCCCGAGTATCGCAGATATCCCTGCTCGACCGCCGCATAGTAAAGAATTGCCGTATAAGGTTCAAATTAGACAAACTATCCATAGCCTGTTAAATTCAGCGGAGCGTTCAGTTCAAGCTAAACCGCGCTCTCGCGGGTAACGACTGAGTCATAACTTCCACGAGGGGAGAGCGCTGTGAGCGGTGAGTCTTTCGACCGGTTCAGCCGCCTGCTGGGCAAAGCAACCACACGCCGCCAGGTTGTGCGTACGCTTGCAGGCGTACTGGCGACCGGCGCCGGCGGTGCGTTGCTGCTGCATCGCGATCCGGCGCGGGCCGCAACCTGTGCTCGCGGTGACCGCGAGGTGACGATCGAGGATAGGACGCTCTGCTGTCCGCCGAACACACCGCCGGCCGACGAACGCTCCTGTCCGCCGCTTGAGACTGCACCGACGCCGCGCCCGACCGAACGCCCCACCGAACGCCCGACCGCCTCGCCCGCCGCGGTCGTGACGCGGACGCCCGTGCCGTCAGCAACACCACGCCCCGCCGGCGCCGTAGACGATAGTGCCGTCGTCTGCCCGGCGGGACAAACTTTCTCTTTCTTCCTGGGCGTCTGCTGTCCGGAGAACTACACAGACTTCACGCAGTGCTGCCAGCCGTGTGGTACCTCCTGTATCCCCAACCCCGAAGCTCCGGCAGCACAATGTGTCGGAGGCATTGTTTGTCCCTACGCTCAGGCATGCGCTGGCACCTGCTGCCCTACCGGCACAATCTGTCACGACGGCTGCTGTCCCAACGCTCAGGTATGCGGTGGCGCCTGCTGCGCTGCCGGCGTAGCCTGCATCAACGACGTTTGCTGTCCCAACGCTCAGGTATGCAGTGGCGCCTGCTGCGCCATCGGCAGCATCTGCGGCGAAGGTGTGCAGAGCTCAGCACCGACCTGCTGCCCGACTTCTATGGTCAGCATTGGCCCGAACGGCCCCGTCTGCTGCAACAGCGATTATCCCTGCCCGATACCGAACGGGCAGTGCCAGGGGACCAACATCTTCGAGCCCAACTGTGCCCCGTTGATCCCCCCGACCGACTGCTGCCCTGCTTGCATCGCGGTGTACCTGGCCTGCAACGGCGTCTGTGCTGCGGCTGCCGCCGGTAGCGATGACCCGGCCCTGTTCGAGGAGTGCAACGAGGCCTGCTCCTTCGCATACAAAGGCTGCCAGCAGGACTGCTCGCTGGTGCAGCAAACCTGTTCCAACTGGTCGCCCAGCGGCTCAACGCAGACGGCGCCAGTAGTGGCCCGCGTCGCGGTCGGGCGGCCGGGAAACAGCATGTTTGGGGCGCTGATTGACCGACTACGGAGGTAGGCGAGCTACTGCCCCGAGGCTTGCGGGTATCGCCGCAAGGTCGCCGCGCTCATACTGAGAGTTGCGCGGCCGCGACAGCCGCCCCTGGAGTTGCCCGCATGCCAGCACCGCACACCCTCGATAACAGCCAGGGGAAGACACCTCACACCGACGGCAAATCACTGCTGGTTGCGGTGGCGCACCCGGACGACGAGACGTTTGGCATGGGCGGCACGATGGCGCTGTTTGTCGAACGCGGCTGGCGGGTCACGATCGTCTGCGCCACACGAGGCGAGGCCGGCGAGATCTCCGATCCATCGCTGGCGACGCCGGAGACGCTGGGAAAGGTGCGCGAGCAGGAGCTGCGCGACGCCTGCCGGGTGCTCGGGGTAGACGATGTCCGCTTTCTCGACTACCGCGACTCTGGCATGGCAGGCACACCCGAGAATGACGACGCCAGGGCACTCTGCAACGCTGACCCGGCGCGGGTGACGGCGGACTTCGCCGCCATCCAGCGCGATGTGCGGCCGGCGATCGTGCTGACCTGGGACCCGAGCGGCGGCTACGGCCACCCGGATCATCTCGCCGTGCATCGCTTCGCCACCGCCGCGTTCGAGCAGGTGGCTGCTGCATCAAAGACGACGATCGGGAGCGCTGCCCCCGCGCTCTACTACACCGCCCTGCCGATACACCTGTTCCAGGAGATGGCGATCGAGCTACAGAAGCAGGGAATCGAGTTCGGCAGCGAGACCATGCGCGAGCAGGCGGAGAAGCTGCCTCGCCTGCCGGTCACGACGGAGATCGACGTCTCGGCGTACGAGAACCGCAAGACTGCATCATTCAAAGAGCATCGCACCCAGACGCCGCCCGACAGCTTCTTCGAAAAGCTCTCCCCCGAGCTGAGACGGCGCTTCTCTGCAACCGAGTACTTCCACCGTGTGACTCCGGTCTGGCGCGACGGTGACCAGCTGGAGCACGAGTTCGTTACGGTATCTCGCCCGTAGGCTGCAGCCGTTATCAGACGTTCCCTCCCCTTGATTATGTGCCGCACTCTTGCAACCTCTGAAATTCGCGATATACTCCCCGGCAGACGCGAATGACGTTCGGGAGGAGGCTGTCATGGCTGATGGCGGTTATTGGAACCGGTCGGGCAGAAGGCGGCTGAGCCGTCGCGATGCCCTGCGCACGGCAGCGGTCGGGATCGGCGGCGTCGCTTTTGCTGCAGCCTGCAGTGGCAGCAACTCCAACGCAGGCAACAACAACGCTGCTGCTAAACCAGCCAGCAGTGTCGCGGCAGCGGGAGGCAGCAGCTCCGCCGTCGCCGGCACTCCCGGCAGCGCAGCCAGCGCGGCGGCAGTCGCGCCAGCGACGAAGCAGGCCACCCCCTCCAGCCCTCTGCTGCCGCGAACTGACACCAGCGCTAAGGCGGTTCCGGGAAGCGTCTTCCAGGGCTATACGACCGCCGACGCGACCAACCTCGACCCGCTCTCCTCGCCCTCGTTCACCGCGAACGCGGTCGGGGCGTATATGTATCCTCGTCTGATCCAGTTCAAGCCGGGGGTCGGTGTGCCGGCGATCGGCGACGTTGCGCCTGGCTTCGCGGAATCGTGGGAGCAGCCAGAACCAACGCGGCTGGTGCTGCACTTGCGCAAGAACGCGATCTGGGACAAGCGAGCACCGACCAGCGGCCGGCCCGTGGATGCCGACGACGTGATCTTCTCCTGGAACAAGTTCGTCGATAAATCGGTTTCCCGCAAAGACCTGGCCAACTCGACCAACCCGCAGGCGCCGATCCAGTCGATCACCGCGATCGATAAGTACACGGTCGAGGTGAAAGCAGCCTTCCCCTACGGGCCGCTGCTGAACTCGCTGGCGTTCGGCCGCTATCTGCATATCATGCCGAAAGAGTCCGATGGTGGCTTCGACCCCCGCAACGACACGCGCGGTTTTGGTCCGTGGACGCTGAGTAATTACCAGCGCAGCGTCAAGTTCGAGTACCGCAAGAACCCGGACTACTACATCAAGGACCGCCCGTTCCTCGACGGCTTCGACTATCCGATCATCCCCGAGTACGCCTCCGCGCTGGCACAGTTTCGCGCTAAGAAGATCTGGTCATTCGGCGGCCTGCGCCAGGAAGATGTCGTCTCTACAAAGAAAGATCTGCCCGACCTGCTGCTCGATCAGAATGCGCTCTCCCGCACCAACTGGGTGATCTACTTCGGCCTGCAGCCGGGTTCGCCATTCCTTGATGACCGGGTGCGCCGCGCTGTGTCAATGTTGATCGATCGCGACACCTGGATCGATACCTTCTACAACGTCAGCGACTTCAAGAAAGCCGGCTACCCGGCGGATATCGTCTGGCACAGCCACGTCTCCTCCGGCTATGCGGGCATCTGGACAGACCCGAAAGGCAAGGATCTCGGCGAGGGCGCAGCGAACTTCGCCTTCAACCAGGCCGAGGCGAAAAAGCTGCTGACGGCGGCGGGCTTCCCGAACGGGATCGACACGGAATACCGCTTCATCAGCACCGGTGAGTACGGCACGATCTTCCCCAAATACTGCGACGTGTTCAAAGGCATGCTGGAGGACGGCGGCGGCTTCAAGCTGCAGCAAATCAACCCGGACTACCAGACCGAGTACCTGCCGAAGATCTACTACGGCAAGGGCGACTTCAAGGGCATCGCCGTCGGCGCCTCGACGGAGTACCCCGATGCCGATGGCTACATGTTCGCCTACTATCACACCCAGGGGCCTCGAGAAAAAGTCGCCTTCATGGGCAATGGCGGCGACGCGAAGAGCGACAGCCTGATCGAGGCACAGCGCAAAGAGCTCGACTTCAACAAGCGGATCGCAATCATCAAGGAATGGCAGAGCTACATGGCGACGAAGATGCTGATGGTGCCGTTCCCCGGCCAGGCAACGACCTACAGCCTCTACTGGCCGTGGATCGGCAACGTCGGCGTTTACCGTGCCTATCAGGGCGAGACGAATCCGGACGAGACGCTGCAGACGCTCTGGTTCGACAAGAGCAAGTTCACCGGATAGGTGCGACGGGGCGGTGACAGGTTTTGAATGTCGCCGCCCCATCGCTTTCCGGTCGGGGAGAACGCAGTGGGACGCTACGTGGCCCAGCGCCTGATGCTCGCCGGCATGACTCTGGTGATCGTCTCGCTGATCGTGTTCACCCTGCTGCGGGTGGTCGTGCCGCTCTTCTACGCCGATGCCGTCGATCTTATTGCCGGTGAATACGGGCATGGCGACCCGGCGCTGACAAAGCAGCTGCGCCACGATTACGGCCTGAGCAACTCGCTGCCCTCGCAATACGCTGGCTGGGTGGGGCAGCTCGCCCGTGGCGATCTGGGCAAGTCGCTGTTCAACGGCCGGCCCGTCTCGCTCGAGATCAAGGACCGGCTACCTGTTTCGTTCGAGCTTGGGCTGATCGGCATCCTTTCCGGCCTGCTGCTCGCCGTGCCGATGGGGGTCGTCGCCGCTGTGCGACAGGACCGCTGGCCGGACTACGTCTTCCGCACGTTTGCGATCGTGAGCCACTCGGTACCCGGCTTCTGGCTGGCGATCGTAATCATCACCTTCGGCTCGCTCTGGTTTAACTGGGCGCCGCCGCTCAAGTTTCGCTATCTGCAGCAGGACCCGATCGCGCACATCAAGATCATGCTGCTGCCCGCGCTGCTGATCGGTCTGACTCCCAGCGCCGGCCTGGTCCGCATCGTACGCACGCAGATGCTCGAGGTGCTGCGGCAGGATTACGTGCGCACGGCGCGGGCGAAGGGCCTCGGCAACAGCACGGTTATCTTCCGCCACGCTCTCCGCAACGCGCTGATTCCCGTGGTAACCGTGATCGGCCTGAGCCTTGTGACCCTGATCGCCGGCACCGCCCTGTTCGAGAGCATTTTCAGCCTGCCCGGCATGGGTCAGTACCTCGTGACCTCGGTCAGCAAGCTGGATTACCCGGTGATCATGTCCACCAATATCATCTTCGCGCTACTGATCGTGGCTTCGAACCTGGCGGTGGACCTCTCCTACACGGTCCTCGATCCGCGCATTCGCTACTGATGTCAGGGGAAACAGCAGCATGGCGATAACGACCCCCGCAAATCTGCCTGGCATCAGCTTCAGCCGCAACGCGGACCGGCGGCTGCCGCAGCGCTGGCTGTTCGCACTTGGCGGCTTCGCCCGGCATAAGCCGCTCGGTTTCTTCGGCCTGATCGTCGTGCTGGCGCTGATCGGCACGGCTATATTTGCGCCCTCGATCGCGCCCTATCAGCCGAACAAGCTGGACCTGCGCCATAAGCTGGTAGTGAGCAGTGCCCGCCACCGACTGGGCACGGACAAGACGGGCAGAGATGTCCTCTCGCGGCTGATCTACGGCGCCCGCGTCTCGATCACGGTCGGCTTTGGCGCGGTGGCGATCACGACCGTCTTTGCCTCGCTGATCGGCATGGTCAGCGGCTATCGCGGCGGCTGGTTCGATAGCGTGGTGCAGCGGTTCGTGGACGCGTGGCAGGCGATGCCGGGGCTGATTATCCTGATCACATTCCTGGGAATCGTGCGCCGCTTGCCGGGAGTGAACCTGCTGCTGGCGATGATCCTGGCGATCGGGGTGCTGGGCATTGCCGGCACGTCGCGGCTGATTCGCTCCGCCGTGCTCGCGGTGCGCTCGGCGCCGTTCATCGAGTCTGCCCACGCCAGCGGCGCTGGCGGCCTGCGCATCCTCGTCTACTACATCTTCCCCAACGTCTTCCCGCTGATCCTCGTTGCCGCCACGCTGGGCCTGGGCGGCGTGATTCTCGCCGAGGCATCGCTCAGCTTCCTCGGCTTCGGTCCTGCGGGGCAGCCGTCGTGGGGCCAGATGCTGAGTGTGGACGGACGCGAGTACATGCGGGCACAGCCCGGCCTCGCGCTCTGGCCCGGCATCTGCATCGGCCTCGCCGTTTTCGGCTTCAACGTCTTCGGCGACGCCCTGCGTGACGTGATCGACCCCCGCCTTCGAGGCAGCGGCGGCAAACGGCGGTAGGGGGCCGCAAGCCTGGCAGATGGCCGGAGCCTGCACCTCTGTGGTCCCTTCCCATCTCATTCTCTTCACTCAGCATCTGAAGGCTCTCTCGGTTCCTTTGCGGGGACGGCGCGATGGCTACGCAGACGCCGATGCATACGATCTGATCTATCATCCGGATAATTGCAGGATCAGGGAAATTCACACAGAGGCAGACGAACGTGGGAAGACGTGCCAAGTCATACGCCTCGTACCAAAGAGCACTGCAGGCACAGACTCGCAGAACTCAGTTGGCAAGAGAGGCGCAACAGCGGGCAGCTCGTCAGGCAGCTCGTGAGGACGTTATCCGGGCAGCAAATCAGCGTGCCGAGAGCCAGAATCGAGCTATTGATGAGCGAGTTCAGGCGATCGAGTGCCTTCTTTCCGATGGAACGCGCAAAGCGATAGGTCTGGATTTCCATAAGCTTGTCAATATCCCACCACGACCGTCACCATCGCTCGATCTAGCCGGAACCCACGAGCAAGAGCCACAGATCGATGCCTTCCTCCCCGCAGACCATGGCTTTCTCAACAACGTAATTCCTGGAGGTCGACAGAGGTACGCCGCGCGGGTCGAGGAGGCCAAAGCTAAGCACGCGGCGGCAAAGCAGGACTACGAGGCTAGAGAGGCGGCACGCCGTGCCAGAGTACGCGGCGAAATGGAGCAGCACTACCAACAGGTAGCAGCATGGCAGTACCAGATCGACGCGAGACTGCGAGAGGCCGATGTTCTGCAGAATCAGGTATCCGTCGGCGACCGTGGTGCGGTGGAGCGTGGTGCTCGGTTGGTCCTCGAGCAGAGCGATTACCCACCTGGTTTCACCAGGGCGTTCACACTCGAATATTCATCTGCGCTCAAATCGGTGTCGATTCACTACGAACTGATGGGTTCGGATGTTGTACCGGACGTTGCAGGCTATGCTTATGTGCAGTCGAAAGATGAGATTAAGGCGAAACTAAGGACAGACTCGCAGCGAAAGTTGCTTTACAACACCTACATCGCTAGTGTTGCGCTACGCTCGCTCTACGAGCTATTTGCCGCACTCCCCGCCGGTGTGGTAGAAACTGCTAGCTTCGAAGGTTGGGTTTTCGGCACAGATCGGGCACGTGGCATCGTTGACAAATTCTGCCTCGGCAGCGTTGCCGCAAACCGGGATGAATTCCGCCAGCTATCACTGAGCCAGGTCGATCCCGTCCGATGCATGGCTGTCCTGGGAGGTCGACTCTCGCGCAACGCTCTTGCGCAGACTCCGGTAGAGCCGATTGCAGTCCAGACTGGCCGAATCACGAGCGCGGCGAAGCGAACTGCACGGACCACGATCCAGCGCAGTGATCCTGAGGTTATCGATGGGCGGTATAGGATCATCGCGAAACTGGGAAGGGGTGCCTTTGGTACAGTCTTACAGGTTTCCGATCAGCAGCTTCAGCGCGTTGTGGCCCTGAAATTGCTCCACCCGCACCTGGCAGAAGATGCTGAAGACCGTCGTCGATTCATTCAGGAAGCTCGAGCGCTGGCCAGGGTTGATCATCCTAATGTTGTTCACGTTTATGACGTGAGCGAGCGGGCAAGTCCACCTTACTTTACCATGGAATTCATATCCGGAGTCTCTTTGGCACAGGCATTGGCGCAGGGTGTGGGGCTACCCCTTCCTCGCGTCCTCGATATCACTCGCAAGCTCTGTGATGCGCTTGACTGTATCCACAACTTGAACCTCGTCCACCGTGACATCAAATCCGACAACATCATGCTCACACCGCAATCCGAGCCCCGTCTAATGGATTTCGGCATAGCACTTGCAGATGGCCAGACGCGACTCACCGGGACAGGCTACGGTCTCGGTACTCCCGAGAGTGCAGCACCCGAACAGATCGGCGGCGGGGCGGTGACCAAGGCGGTGGATATATATGCCCTCGGTATCCTGGTCTTTCAGATGGTGACAGGGCACCGGCCATTCGAGGGCAACATCTCGCACGTCTTATACGCGCAGGCAAACGTGATACCTCCAGAACTTCAAACAATTCGCCCGGATATCAGCCACGCTCTTTCCAGGGCAGTACAAACCGCACTTGCCAAGCATCCAGCAGATCGGCCTCCCTCGGCCGGCGCATTTTGGCATATGTTAGGGATGACCAGCCGGTAATCCTGTTCACTCTAGACCTGGACATTCTCCGGTAGGCGTAGCACTTGGCTCGGCCCCACCCGGTGTTTTTCCATAGATCAGCACCAGACGGCGTCGCCGGATGGCATCGCTCGCACGGTCATCGGTCGCAGCCGCTACACGCCATGAACCGAACATGCTCACGATGGCGGCTGCTAGCCGGCGCGGGTAGATCTATTCCCTCGCGGGCACCTATACACGCGGCGTAAAGATTCCGCGCTGGTGAACCTGCCGACCGGAAAGTGTCGAGGCTCAGCGGCCGGGCTGCTCTCCATGCTTGGCGTCGGCTTCAAGGCGATCTACACCCCCACCTGGAGCAAGAAACCGTCCTCACTGGCAGTTTCAAAACCAACCCACCTGGTACCCGAACCGATCGGCAAACAAGGTAGTATAGTAATGGGTATTCATTCAGGGATTGTCTGGTACATTCTGGAGGGTGTCATGTCCGCGGTGATCGAACGGATCGCACACCAGGAAGCCACGAGGGCCAGCGTTGCCGTGATGGCAGGGGAGTTGCAAACGCTGTTGGGTCAGAGACTGACGGCGGCAATGGCCGGCGTCCGCGATCCCAAAGCCGTTGGTGCATGGGCACGTGGTGAGCGTGAGCCACAGGCCGCGACAGAGCGTAACCTGCGCAACGCGTATGGTATCGCCCGATTTCTCTTGCAGGTTGAAACGCCGCAGACTGTCCGGTCCTGGTTCGTCGGGATGAACCCGCAGCTCGATGACGCCGCGCCGGCAGAGATACTGCCACACAAGCCTGCCCGGGTCCTGCAGGCGGCACGTACCTTCCTCGCCGACGGGTAGTGACCCTCCAGGAGGCTCGGCCTCCGCGCACCGAGCTCTTCCGCGTTGCCAGGGGCAACCCGTTCGTCTGGCCAGATTGGGACTTCATTGGCGGGAATCGGTTTGACGATCCCGAGAACCGCTATCGAGTGCTGTACCTCGCTGAAGAGCGCAGTACCTGTTTCCTTGAGACGCTTGCGCACTTCCGGCCGAGAACTTCATATCTGGCCCAACTGCGCTCAATGCCGGCCGGTGATAACAAAGTCGACGATCCTGAAGCTGGAATCGTTCCGGGCGGCTGGTGCCAGGCTCGCCGGATCGGCAGCATGCGGCTACTCCTCGGGCAGAAGTGGCTTGACTTTCGCGCCCCAGAGACGTGGGAACACCTGCGTAAAGAAATGGCCGTCGAACTTGCGGTGCAGGGATTCGAATACCTCGATGCCGGGGATGCCCTGAGCCGTACGTATACGTTGACCCGGCTTGTCTCCAGATGGGCATATCAGCAAGGCTACCAGGGCATCGCCTATAGCAGCCGCTACGACACGCGGCGCACATGCTGGGCAGTATTTGATGGAGCAGGGATAGCGCCAGTCAGTTCAGATCCCATTTCAAGCACTGATATTGACCTGCTTATCGCTATCGGTACTTTCAGCCTCCGATTGCAGGTGTAAGGTGGTCGTCCTCGCGCCTACGTCTCCTCGACCGGTTTGCGCTTGCGGATCTCTACGCCGGCGGCCCGTTCGTACTGCAAAAGCACTGCCTGAGGTGACATGGCGGCGAGGCCGCTGCCTTTAGCCCATTGCAGCACCTGCGCGGCGGCCGAAGCGACGGGCATCGGCACACCGAGCTCTACGCCGACGGCGACCGCAAGGTTCACATCTTTCGAAGCGAGTGCCAGCGTGAAGCTTGCATTGTCGAAGCGGCGTTCGAACAGGTGCGGCATGCTTCCCACCAGTGAGCGCGACGAACTGACGCTCATCACCTGGTGAAGCGTTTCCGGGTCGATGCCCGCTTTGGCGCCCACCACCAGCGCCTCATCTAACAGGCAGTTAAAGCTCAGCAGCAGCATGTTGTTCATCAGCTTGACGTAGGTGCCCTGACCCGGCGCGCCCAGGTGGAAGATATTGCCGCCGAACGCCTCCAGCACGGCCCGGTGCGACTCGAAAGCAGCATGGTCGCCCCCCACCATCACCGAGAGTGTGCCGTTCTCGGCCCCTCCCGTGCCGCCGCTGACCGGCGAGTCCAGGAAACTCACCCCCTGTTCTGCGGCATGCTGCGCCAGCTCGCGCACCACCGGCGGCGAGTTGCTGCTCAGGTCGAAGACCACTGTGCCCGGCTTCGCTCCCGCGAGCACCCCCTCGGCAGCGAGCATCACCGTGCGCACCTCCGGCGGACCCGGCAGGGACATGAACAGCAGCTCGCACCGTTCCGCGACGTCGCGCGGGCTCTCGGCCCACTCGGCGCCGAGCTCCAGCAGGTTCGCCGCGCTGCGTTCGTTCAGGTCGTGCACGACCAGCTGATGTCCCGCCGCGATCAGCCGCCTCGCGATCGGATTGCCCATATGTCCCGTGCCGATGAATCCCGTCGCCATGCCTGACCCTCCTGCGCGAGGCCGTGTTCGAAACTTGAGCTGTCGGAGCGGACGCTGGCTAGCCGAGCACTTCGGTGCTGCCGGGTGCACCGACCGTCAGGTGCGCCATCGCGGTCTCCGGCGTGGCGCCGTGCCAGTGCTTCTCGCCCGCCGGAACCAGCACGAGGTCGCCCGCCCTGACGCGATGCTCGGTGTCCTCCGTGGCGACGATCCCCTCCCCCTCGGTGATGTACAGCAGCTGGTCGAACGTGTGCGTGTGAAATAGCGTGCGGCCACCGGCCGCAAAGCTCACGATGCCCGCAGTGTTCTGGCTGCTCTCCGCCGGGCCGACCATGCCGCGCCGGCTCACCGGGCCGCTGAAGATCGCCCCTGATGCCGGAGTCAGTTGCGCCGGGTCATGCTTGAAGACTTTCATGCGAATCTCTCCCGTGTTTGTTATCATTTCGGCCCAGAGGATGTTCACCAACCAATCGTGCCTGTTCGCCAATCTCTGGTGAGTGCGCGAGCCGTCATGATCTGGGACCAGAGGTACCACCCTGGTGGCGATCACGTCAAATTAATTCGTGGCCCGGTCACCGCCTGGCGGGTGCGCCGCTGGAACCTGGTGATCGGCGGTGAATGTAGAGCTCGCCTGAAGTCTTGATAAGTCGTCTGCAACATGTTGTAATCGTGACCTATGGAAGCGTTACGCTCGATTTTGACACCAGACCAGGCCGCAGACTACCTGCAGGTCAACCGCGAGACTGTCTACCGCTACATCCGAGATGGCAGGCTCGTAGCGTCGCGCCTGGGTCGAAGCTATCGCATTCCGAGGACCAGCCTCAACCAACTGCTCTGGCAATCCCGGACGCGGCATGATATCCCGTTGCGTACCTACAGCGACGAGGAAATCGCCGAGTTTGTACGCAATGACGAGCTGACCGAGGAGGACCGGGCCGTCGTCGCGCAGCTGAGACGTGATGTCCAGCCGGCCTGACGCTCCACCTTGGTCTCGCCTGGGGTCTCCGCCGCCACTGATCACCATTTGCCACCGCAAAGTCGGAACTACTCTCTGACATCCGCCCGCTTGCGGCCGAACGTTTCGACCATAC
This sequence comes from Dehalococcoidia bacterium, assembly GCA_038240805.1. GTDB lineage: Bacteria > Chloroflexota > Dehalococcoidia > CAUJGQ01 > CAUJGQ01 > JBBRGK01. Next base: position 12,519 of record JBBRGK010000032.1, read on the forward strand.
CGGCGAGCCAGGCGCTATGGCTCTGCTGCAGTGCTTCGGAGCGGTAGCGCCAGGCCCAGTTGCCCTCGGCACGGCCAGGCAGGTTCATGCGCGCCTCGCTGCCTGCACCGAGCACGTCCTGCAGCGGCACGATCGCAGTGCTTGCCACCGAGGCGTAGGCGAGCCGGATCAGGTCGTGAGCGATGTCGGACCCGTCACGCGCCAGGTAGGTCTGCACGGCACGGCGCTCCTGTTCCGATGCCGCAGCGAACCAGCCCGCCGTGGTGTCGTTGTCATGCGTGCCCGTGTAGACGACTGTGTCGCGCTGGTAGTTGTGCGGCAGGTATGGGTTGCGGGCATCGTCGCCGAAAGCGAACTGCAGCACCCGCATGCCGGGCAGGCCCAGCTCACGCCGCAACGCTTCCACTGCGGGTGTGATAATCCCCAGGTCTTCTGCCACCAGCGGCAGTGCGCCAAGCGTTGCCTCAACAGCACGGAACAGCTCAGCGCCGGGGCCGGTCACCCAGCGACCGTGCTCGGCGGTATCACGTTCGGCCGGGATCTCCCAGCACTGCTCGAAGCCGCGGAAGTGATCGATCCGCAGCATGTCCACTGCGCGGAGCTGCACCCGGAAACGTTCGATCCACCAGCGATAGCCCGACTGCTGCAGGGCATCCCAGCGATAGAGAGGATTTCCCCAGCGCTGGCCCGTGGCGGAAAAGTAGTCTGGCGGCACTCCCGCTACGACGAGCGGTCTGCCTTCGCTGTCCAGGGTAAACAGCTCCGGATGCCCCCAGACATCGGCACTGTCATAGGCGACGAAGATTGGCAGGTCGCCCATGATCTGGATGCCACGGTCGTTTGCGTACTCTTTGACCGCCTGCCACTGTGCGGCAAAGACGAACTGCAGAAACTGCTGAAACGCCAGCTCGTCCGCCAGATCCCGCTGCGCCGCCTGCAGCGCCTCGGGACGACGGGCGCGGATCGCCTCGCCCCATTCGCTCCACGACACGCCGGCATGCGCCTCACGGAGCGCCATGAACAGCGCGTAGTCATCAAGCCAGTCACTGTTCGCCACAGAGAAACCGGCAAGCTGCTCTTGCCAGGCTGCGTTGCCCGGGGCAAGCGTACGTCCATAGGCGCGGCGCAGGCGATCCAGCTTCCACGCGGCGACTGCATCGAACTCGACCGTATCGAGGCTGAATTCGGGGCAGTCACCCAGATCGGCGTCATCGAGCAGGCCGTCGTCGCGCAGCTGCTCAAGCGAGATCAGCAGAGGATTGCCGGCGAAGGCGGAACGAGCAGCATATGGGGAGTTGCCGTAGCCGGTCGGTCCGAGCGGCAGCACCTGCCAGATCTGCTGGCCTGCGTCGACGAGATAATCCACGAAGCGATAGGCTCCTTCGCCGAGGTCGCCGATGCCGTGCGGCCCCGGCAGGGAGGTCGGATGCAGGAGGATGCCAGCCGTGCGCACTGGCTCGGGCTGCTGTCCGATCATCGCTGCTCCTCTGCCCACGACATGAGTGGAGGAGGAGGGTAAGGGGTCCGTTGC
>JBBRGK010000033.1:0-14045 GCA_038240805.1 Dehalococcoidia bacterium
ATTACAGCTCGCAGGTGATCCTGCTTGCCGCCGAGTTCGCCAAGCACCGCATGTTGGTGCTCTCTGGCGCGGTTCCGGCCACGGATCCGAAGGTGGAAGCAGTGAAGCTGACTCTCGCCGAGCGGGTCAAGGGCATGGCCCGGCGCACCTGGGTGATCGAGGAGCGTCACCACGAACAGGATCTGCCGTATGGTCCCGGGCGCATGGATCCGGCGACCAATGCACCGACCAACACGAAAGAGGAGGTCCTGTTGCTGGAAAAGCAGGCACAGGAGCAGGCCGATCGTGATGCCGGCAAGGCGTCGGGCAAGCCGTCGGGTACAGAAGAAGCAGGCAAGGGCGGAGATCGCACGTCCGGGGCGGATGGGAATGGACAGCCTGCCGGCGCAGTGCCGTTCGGCTCATGGGCGAGCATGCAGCCGCCGGAGACGCAGCCCGCGCCGTTGAAACACCAGCTGCGCAGCGCCGCCTTCCTCTGGCAGGGGCTTGGTTACGTCGCTGCCCTGCTGCTCTCCGTGGTGGTCAAGCGGCGCGAAGGCAAAGCCGAGAAGGCAAAGAAAGCCGTCAAACAGGCTCAACAGCGCAACCAGCAGACAGTTGTTCGTCTGGTGCGCCGATAAACTGGCATCCGTTCGTTCGCCCGGTCATCAGCCGATACTCGATGACGTAGCCGGTACGGTGCAGCGGCAAACCGTGATAAGTTCGCCCTTCACGCCGACTGCAACTACGGTTTAGCCGGAGGCGGCGAACGCCATCTGCCAGAACTCCCGCTCGTAAGCCGCGATCGCAAGGAACGCCTGTTCCGCCTCTCGGCATGCCCCGAGGGATGACTCTGCCAGAGCACGGTCGGCTGCCAGAGCAAGCCCGGCGACGTATTCACGAAATTCGTCTGTTGTCCAATGCGACACGAGGTCGGAGAACGCGCCTGCTCCGGGACGGGCGCTGAGCCAGGCATCCAGGTACGCTCGTTCCACTGCCCAAACTGCCGTGATTGCCGGCGTATAGGCCAGGTCGGCATCGGCCCCCGTCGCCGTGAGACACCGGTAGCCGAGCGTCAGCAGGTAGTCCGTGTAGTTGCGGCATGCAGGGTGCAGCGGCGCCGCGAGGTCAAGCTCGCGGACGGCGGCGAGCTGTTCGAACCAGCCCAGCTCCTCGGCCAGAGCCGCGAGCCCGCCAGCGAGCACGAGCTGATCAGTGCGTGGTGCTGCCGCGAGCAGCAGCGCCTGAAAACGCAGCAGCCGATCGACGTAGTGGTAATCCTGCACCAGCCATCGGTCCAGCGCCGCATTCGGCAGATCGCCGGTGCGCATCCCTTCAAGGAACTGGTGCCGGGTTGCCACCTGCCATGTGTCGGCGTGCACCGCAATCAGCCCGGAAGTGTCCATCGCTCTGCCCTTTCATGGTCGCGTGCCGGCACTCGCCCACCCGCGTGAGGCACTCTGTTACCCTGTCGCGGCCGCAGCGTTGCCTGCGGGAGCGCTGATCTCATAGACTCGCTGCACGCAGGCCGATTCGGCCGAACAGCGAGGCAGCAGCATGGCGATCGACATCGTACCGTTCACGGGCGCACACATAGAAGGCGCTGCCGCCCTGCTGGCGGCACGGCAGCGGGCCGCGCGGCAACTGCTCCCCGCCCTGCCGCAGCAGTACGAACAGCCCGCCGCAGCGCGCGCGCTGATCGAGCAGAGCCTTGCGCCGGCTGACCCGGCCCTGATGCCCGACGGCGTGGCGGCGCTGCGCGATGGCCAGCTGGCCGGCTACCTGCTGGGGACGAAGCTGCTGGTGCCACCGGCAACTTTTCGTTCGCTTTTCTACGAACCACGCTCGGTCAGTATCGGTCTCGCCGGCTACGCCGTTGGCCCCACCGGCGGCGCCGAAACCCTGCGGGCGCTCTACGCAGCCCTTGCGCCCGGCTGGCTCGCCGAGGGCTGCTTCGCGCACTACGTTGAGACACTTATCGCCGATCCTCAGCTGGTCGAGGCCTGGTTTTCGCTCGGGTTCGGCCAGAACCAGGTCCATGGACTGCGCGATACCGGTCCCGTGGCAGAGGTGCAGGCGCCGGCTGGACTGGAAATTCATGAGGCGGGCACCGAGGACTTGAATGAAGTCGTGCGCCTGGCGATCGCGCTCAACGTTCACCACTCGCAACCGCCGATGTTCCAGGTCTACTTCGCCGATACCGACGCCGATGCCCGCCTCGATCACGAGCGGCTGCTCGCGGACCCGGTTAATTCGCACTGGCTGGCCTACCGCGACGGCAGGGCCGTCGGTTTGCAGGTGTACACTCTTCTGCGGCCCGGTCTCCACAACCCGGAAGGATGCATCTACCTGCGTCAGGGCTACAGCGAGGCAGAGGCGCGCGGCGGCGGTGTGGGCAGCGCGACGCTCGACCGGGCGATGGCGTGGGCGCGCGAGCAGGGCTACGAATACTGCAGCGTCTCCTGGCTGAGCGGCAACCTGCTGGGGGCGCGCTTCTGGCAGGCACGCGGCTTCCGCCCAATCGGCTACCGCCTGATGCGTAAAGTAGACGAGCGCATCGCCTGGGCGAACGGCGGCGCGTGAGAAGCGTGCGCTCGGTGTGCGCAGCTGGTCGTGCCCGGAGCAGCCCTCATCCCTCTTATCCCTTCTCCCAATGCTTGGCGAAGGGACGATTCGACTGCGTGTTATCTAGCTTCTCGAATAGCTCGGGGCTCCGTCCTGCAAGGCCCGCCGCTGCAACCAACCTCGTGTAAGGCACCCAATGGATCGTCCTTCCTCCCTCATGGATACATGCAGGAGGAAGGATAAGAGGATGGATGGTGACGTAGGATGAGAAGATAGAGGGGTAGCCGCCGCATCACCCTGTCGGGTCGAAGCGCCCACCGGCGTAGCCAGACAGCCATGACGGTACATCGCCGACGGGCAGGGGCCGGCCGAGCAGGTAGCCCTGGCCGAAGTCGCAGCTTAGCTGTCGCAGGCGCTCCAGCGTGTTTTCATCTTCGATGCCGGCCGCTACCACGCATAGACCGAGGTTGTGGGCCAGCTCGATCGTGGACCGCACGATCACCGCGTCGTTTTCGTCTGCCATCATACGCAGCACGAACGAGCGATCGATCTTGATCTCATCCACAGGCAGACGCGATAGCTGCGACAGCGACGAGTAGCCGGTGCCGAAATCGTCGATCGATAACCGCACGCCCATGTCATGCAGCAGCACCAACGCCTCGCGCGAGACCTGCGGATTCGTGATCAGGCCTGCCTCGGTGATCTCAAGCGTCAGCCGGTTCGGCGGCAGACCGTGCTCCGACAGCAGGCGGGCGATCAGCTGCGGCAAACCGGGGTCGTGCAGCCCGCGCCCAGAAAGATTGACCGCGACGCCCACTTCCATGCCCGACCGCTGCCATGTGGCGCACTGCTGCAGGGCCTCGCTCAGTACATGATGGCCGATCGACACCAGCAGGCCGCTCTGTTCGGCCAGCGGCACGAACTGGTCCGGCTGCATCAGGCCGTAGCGCGGATGCTGCCAGCGCACCAGCGCCTCGAAGCAGGCCTGCTGCTTGCCGGCGAGGGCGACTACCGGCTGAAAGTGCAGTATCAACTCGCGCTGCTCGATCGCTTCCCGCAGCTCAGTGATCAGCAACATGCGCTCGCGGCTGTGCAGGTCCTGATCGGCTGAGTAGACCGCCACACCGCCGCCGCTGCGTTTGGCGACGTACATGGCCACGTCGGCGCGGCGCATCAGCGTGCCCGCGTCCTGACCCTGTTCGGGGAAGAGTGCGATGCCGATGCTGGTGCCCACATCCAGGGTGAGGCCATCGACGTTATAGGGCGCCGAAAGCGTCAAGACGATCTTTTCCGCCACCAGCTGCGCACCCTCTCGTCCTGTTGCGGGCAGCAGCACGGCGAACTCATCGCCGCCGAGGCGTGCCACCGTATCGACCGCACGAATGGCGGCGCGTAGCCTGGCGCCTCCCTGCTGCAGCAGCCGGTCGCCCATGTGGTGGCCGAAGGTGTCGTTCACGTCTTTGAAACGGTCGAGATCAAGAAACAGCAGTGCCAGCGGCGTACGTTCCCGCTGCGCAGCGCGGATCGCCTGGTCGAGGCGGTCCTGCAACAGGGTACGGTTGGGCAGCTCCGTCAGGGCGTCGTGCAGCGCCTGATGCTTTAGCGCTTCTTCGGACCGTTTGCGATCGGTGATCTCGCGTGTATTGATCACGACGCCACCTACTTCGGGGTCGTTCAGCAAATTGCTCATGATCGCTTCAAAGTAGCGATAGCCACCCATTCGATCGGGACGCCTGAACTCGACAGTCCGCGCCGCGCCGGCGGTTCCGACCACGGCGGCGAACACCGAGCGCACCCGCGGCACGTCTTCAGGATGCATGGCCAGGAAAAAGTCGACGCCGATCAGCGCCTCTGGCGAGAGACCCCAGATGGACTGGAATGAGGGACTGATGTAGAGCACGCGGCCGTTGGCATCGAGCAGCGCGATGATATCGGAAATATTCTGAATCAGGGAACGGAAGCGGGCCTCGCTGCGCTGCATCGCCTGCTCGGCCTCCCGGCGCTGGCTGACATCCTGCATCATGCCGATGCAGAACAGCGGCTCGCCCGCAACGTCGCGGCCCAGCGAGACGGTCGCCTGCGTCCAGACCACACTGCCGTCCTTACGAAGGTAGCGCAGTTCAAATTGATCGTGATCACGGCGACCTCTGATTGTCTCGCGGAACCGCTCCACCGCCTGGGCGCGGTCATCGGGGTGCAGCAACGTGCTGAGATCGGTGCTGGTCAGCTCCTCGGCGTCATAGCCAAGCATGGCCTGCATGGCCCGGTTGCTTTCGAGACAGTTACCCCGCAGATCGAGACGCATGATCCCGATCGCGGCGCCATCAAATACGGAGCGAAACCGTTGCTCGCTCTCACGCAGCGCCGCTTCCACCCGCAGCCGCTCGGTAATGTCGCGGCCGATTCCTTGCAGGGCGATTGCGCGACCGCCGCGGTAGAGCAGGCGCGAGTTAACCTCAAGCACCGGCCGGTCCCCGTGCTTCGTCATCAGTGCGACCTGAAACGTGGCGGTCGGGCGGCCGGCGAGCATCTGCCGAATCATCTCGTTAGCGAGCTCCACGTGCTCGGGCACAACGATGTCCACGACCTTGCTCGCCATCAGCTCGTCTCGCGAATAGCCGGTCAGCAGCAGACCGGCCTGATTGACAGAGAGGAAGTTGCCGGCGAGGTCGTGGGTATACACCACATCGTTGGTGTGCTCGAACAGTTCGTCGTAGCGTCGCGCATCGCCGGCAAGAACGGAGCGGAGTTCCTCTTCGACCGGTCGTTTGCCAACCGGTGCATCCGGCTCTACCGGAATGGGACTGTCTGTAGTACCCATCCATCCGACTCCCCACGGGTGCCCGATCACTCGTCCAGCCACGTGCTGACCAATTGTAGCCGCCCGCATTCGATACTGCGTCGCCGGCAGGCGACGCAGATCAGCATGAGCGGCCAGAAATGGCGGCGGCCAGCAGTTCGTTACTGAACATTTACTAAGAGACTGTCTGTATGCATGTAACAGGTGCGCGGCTCGTACGTTCCTGACTTCAGGACCAATTGATGTGGAGAGAAAAGTAACCATGCGTAATCATTCCCTGAGCAACGTCCGACTCAAACGCCACTGGGGGCTATATCTGCTGCTGGCAGCAGGTGTCATCGGCCTGTTTGGCGCCTCAGTCGTACGCAGCGGCCGGCCCGCTCGCGCCGACGACGGCAATAACAGCGGCTGTGCCACCGGCACCGCGACCGGAACGGCCACTGGCACGGCCACTGGCACAGCCACGGCCACTCCGACTGGCACAGCCACGGCCACTCCGACTGGCACCGCGACAGGTACATCAGACGATGGCTCGAACAGCGACACAAATGACGACTCGGAGAGCGCTGATAGCTCCCGGTTCAGCAGTGCCCATGGTTCCGTAAACAAGCACGGCGACCGCGGTGACGGTTCTGAAAACGGCGACGAAGGCGGCGATGAGGATTGCCCGTCCGGCGGCGGCACAGGCACAGCAACCGGCACAGCCACGGGGACCGCAACTGGCACAGCCACGGGGACCGCAACTGGCACAGCCACGGGCACCGCGACGGGGACCGCGACAGCGACGGGTACTCCCGGGGCAACACCTGGCAACGGCGACGACTCACATCACGGCAACTCAGATGCCGCGCACGACTGCGAAAAGCACGGCGATGATGGCAACCACGGCGCCTGCGTCAGCGAGGCCGCCCACGACCGGCATGAGGGTGGCTCGGGCGCCACGCCGACGAGCACCCCTACCCGTACGGCGACCGGCACGGCCACCGGTACTGCCACGGCGACCAGCGCCGCGACGAACAGTGGCCCGCGCAATGGCGGTGGCCAGACCAGCGGCGGCAGCCAGGGAAACGGAGGTACCGCCGGCAATGGTAATAGCGGTGGCGGCAACAGCGGCGGCGGCAACAGCGGCGGCGGCAACAGCGGCGGCCACGGGAATAGCGGTGGCGGGAACGGCGGCGGCCACGGCCACGGAGACTAAGGTCCGCAACCGCTAGCACCAGGCGGCACAGACCGCATTCTCAGCACGCTTACAAGCGCCCCTGCCTCGATTGGCTCCTCGAGGCAGGGGCGCGATCATGTCTGGCGGATCAGTTGCCGCCAGCGACGCCCGCCGGCTGCCGCTCGGGTGCTGCAGTTGCCACAAGGTGGCTATCGAACCATTCGCCAGTACGCTGCAGGGCGTCCACCCGCTGTGACGGCGCGTGTGTCACGTAGGTATGGAAGGCGCCGGGGTAGCGCACGAACACGGCCTCGCGATGCAGCCGCTTCAGCACAGCAAACAGCTCTTCGGACTGACCGATCGGACAGCGCAGATCGCCATCCCAGTGCATCAGCATGAACGGCGTCGTGCAGTTGTGGATGTAATAGAGCGGCGAATGGGCGCGGTACTCATCGAACCGCTCCCAGAGCGGACCGCCCAACTCGAACTGGCCGAACGTGGCGCCGATGTCGCTTGTGCCATAGAAGCTGACCAGGTCGGAGACCGGCGCACCGCAGACCGCTGCCTTGAACCTGTTGGTGTGGCCCACCACCCAGCTGGTCATGAAACCGCCGTAGCTGTAGCCCGTCACCACCGTGCGTTCCGGGTCGGCGATGCCAAGCTCGATCACCCGGTCCACGCCAAGCATCAGGTCCTCGTAGTCCTTGCCGCCCCAGTCATCCACGCAGGCATGCGTAAACGCTTCGCCGTAGCCCGTACTGCCGCGCGGGTTCACCAGCAGCACCGCGTAGCCGCGCGCGGCCAGCTCCTGGAAGCCCGGCGAGAAGGTCTGGCCGTGCATGCCGTGCGGGCCGCCGTGGATGTCCAGCACCAGCGGGTAGCGTTGCCCTTCGTGATAGCCGCGCGGCTTGATCAGGAAGGCGGAGATCTGCCAGCCATCGGCGCCCGAGAAGATCAACGGTTCTGGCTGGCTCAGCTCGACCTCGGCCAGGAGATCAGCGTTGTGATGGGTCAACTGTCGCGGCTCGCCTCCTGAAAGCGACGGCAGAAATAGCTCGCCCGGATTCGTGGGAGTGATGCAGGAGAACACGGCGGCCGAGCCGTCCGACGCAACGCTCAGGGCGGAAACCCAGCGGCTCGTATCGGTGAGCGGCTCGGCCTCACCCCCGGCAGCTGGCACGCGGTACAGCCGCGAGGCGCCCGCATCCTGCCCGAGGAAGAGAATCGCCTGTCCATCGGGAGTCCAGGCGAGACCGGTGCCCGCCGGCAGACCGGAGACGGGACGGTCGAGCGACTCGGTCAGCGCCCTGGTCTCGCCGCCCGCAACGGGCACGGTATAGATGAGCGTGGTGGCGGAGCTAAAGCCCTCGCCGCGCTCGTGCCCCGCGTAGGCGATCGTGCTGCCATCGGGCGACCAGGCCGGCATCGAGCACGGTCCCTTGCTTGCGGTCAGCTTGCGTGCCTGTCCACCCGTGGCAGCGACGACCCAGACATCGCGCCGCCGCGGTGCTTCGCCGTGATCGGGCTCGCGGTTAGAGGTGTAGAGGATCTCGCGTCCATCGGGCGACCAGGCGGCCTCGCCGTCGCTGAAGTCGCCCGAGGTGACCTGCACCGGCTCCCCGCCGGTAGCGGCGATCGTCCAGACGTGGGTGAAGGTTTCATCGAAATGTCCCTCGCCGTCAAAGCGGTAGACAAGCTCGGTCAGAACACGCGGCAGGTTTTTCTCGCGCGGTGTTTTCTTGTCGGCCTGAACCGTCTCGCCGTCGGTGCAGCTTCTGGTCAGGAACAGCAGTTTCTTGCTATCCGGCGACCAGGCCGGACTGCTAGCGCCCTTCACCGTGTCAGTGAGCTGCCAGGGCTCTCCGTTCTCACCAATAAGCCAGATCTGGTTACGCTTCTCTTTGTCATCTTTGCCGTCCTTGCCACCAGAACGGTTTGAAACGAAGGCGAGCATCGTGCCATCGGGTGACCAGCGAGGACTGCTGTTCTTCTGGGAGCCGCGGGTGATCTGACGCGGCTCCCTGCCATCGAGCGGCGCGACCCAGATGTGCGTGCGGAACTCGTCCGCCTCGGCGTCGGCGCTGGTGACGACGTAGGCCACCTTGCTTCCGTCCGGTGAAAGCTGGGGGTCGCTCACCTGCTTTAGCCGAAAGACATCCTCCGCCGTAAAAGCTCGCCGTGCGTTCGCACTCTCAGTCACTGCATCACTCTCCTGTTAAGCACTCGAACATCAATACTGGTCTGACCACCGCAGCGTAGTATACCGCACGTCGGTCGCGCGCTCAGAGCGTTCAAGTGGGCAGGATTCGTGAGGTGCCGGAGCGGACAGGCAGCGAGACCGGCGCCCCATCCTCACTCCCGCCCGATGATCGCCCAGCGGGTCCAGTTGTTGGGGTCGTCCTCGATGTTCTCGGCCACGATCAGCAGGCCGTGACGGAGAGCTGCGGCTGGCGGTGCGATGCCGGCGCTCTGGTCGTGGCTCGCGGCGACGAGCGCGGCGCCTTCGCCAGTGCTCGGCGTGGGATCCAGCTGCGCCTCGGGCAGATGCTCGCGCAACCAGCCGGCACAATCGTCGAGGGCCTTCTTAACCGAGTGGACCGAGAGCACCCGTTCGAGTTCGGTGCCCGTCCGCACCATCAGGGCGTAGTGGCAGACCCGCTGGTGCTCACCGAGCAGCTTGACGCCTTTCGCTGCCTCGATCGCCTTCTTCATACGTCCGTTTTCGCCGGCAAACGATGTGGCGATGGCGACGACGCCGTGATCGGCCTCACAATTTGCGACCGCAGCGAGGATCGCCTCGCCCGTCGGATAGGCAACGAACTCTGTGTCGGCGGGCCAGTTCCGCTCCTTCGCGACGATCTGCGACGTCTCCCAGGTGAACGTTCCCTCGGGCGCTAAAAACGCTACTCGCATCGGTCGTTCCACTCCTTGACTGCGTTCATGTGTTTATCGCTCAAAGCTCGCGTGATTGCTTACTCCGCGCCCATGCCGGCCGCACGCTGGGTCGGTGTCGCTGCCTCATTAGTGCAGCTTCGCCGCTGCCGCAGCTTCTAAATACCAGTGCAGCGTACCGTTCTCAGGCGCCACGAGTTGGGCCGGGTAGCGGTGCGGCTGTCGCGGACCTTCGAGCACCGCCTGCAGGACGTCCGCTTTGGCGGCGCCGGCGATCAGGAACAGCACGTCTGCCGCAGCGTTGATCAGCTTCGGCGTAAAGGTCAGGCGATGCGCGTCGAGCTTCGGCACGTAGTTCGGCGCCACGAGGCGATGATGGTCATCGAGCGCCTCGGTGTCCGGGAAAAGAGATGCGGTGTGGCCCTCGTCGCCCATGCCGAGCATGACCAGGTCGAAGCGCGGCGTGCTGCCCCTTCTTCCACCGAACGCACGGCGGATCTCGGCGGCGTACTCCTCGGCTGTAAGCAGCAGCGGCAGCCTCTCGGCGGGCATGCGGTGGATCTGCTCGGGCGGCACGGCCACCCGGTTGAACAGCGCCTCTCGTGCCATCCGGTAATTGCTCTGCTCGTCGTCGGGCGGCACGGCCCGTTCGTCGCTCCAGAAGAGGTGCAGCTTCGTCCAGTCGATCGTGCCTACCAGTGGCTCGGTGGCAAGCAGACCGAGCATCGTCTTCGGCGTCGAGCCGCCTGAGAGCGCGACCATGAAGCGCCCTCTCTCGGCAACCGCTGTTGTCGCGAGTCGGATGAACAACTCAGCGCCCGCAGCGGCTAACGCTTCCGGAGTGGCGAAGATCTGCCGGGTCACAGAATCCCTATGCCTTCCCGCACTACGTCCAATGCACACAAAGGATCGCCCTCTCTTACGTCACACATGTACGAAGCCGGTGGACCAGCACCACCCGTGAGGCGTGGTGGTAGAGAGGCGGGGTGAGGTCCGTTCCTTCATTCCGGCAGCACGGCGGCGATCCGGCCGGCCATCTGCACCGCTTCCTCAAAGATCGGATCGCGCTCCAGCGACTCCATTTCGTCATCGAGCAGCTCGGCATCGGATGCGGTGCGAAAGTTGACGTTACGTTCCTGTGCCTGTGTGCCATCGACGGCGGTGCTGGTCACGGCGTGCTCCTGGTCGGCCGAGCGGGTGAGGGTGACCGATCCCGGCTGGTCGCCGCTGTCCATCTGCAGGTGGACGCTTTGCACATCTCCCGGAAGCGCCTCGTGGCGGGTCTCTGTCCGCAGCTCCACGGTCATGTCGTGCCCGTTGCCGCGCATGCGGATTCGGTAGGCACCGGCAAATGTGCGCTCCGCCTCTCGGCTCATCTCCCAGTCAAGCCTGGTTGCCAGCCAGCCGGCGTGCAGCAGCGACTGCGCCGGGTTGGACTGAGCGCCTTTTTCCGGAATGGCGCGCCCGATGCGCAGGCGGGTCACATCCGGCAGCAGCGCCGTCATCGCCGGGGCATCGAAAAGCTGCGCCAGCAGTTCTCGCCACGAGGAGAGGCGGGGCCAGTTCAGGTCACCGACCGTGGCAGTGACGCTTTCATCGGCGATCAGCCGGCCCAGCCGGGCGAGCGTGGCCGCAGGCGAGTGAAATTGCCCCGAGTCGATCACCACATGATTGCTGATCCGCGCCAGGGTGAGAAAGACATCGTCGCGAAACGGTGGATCGCCGGTCCACCAGAGAAAAACGGGCAGGTCGGCGATCAGCAGCGGCTCGATGATGCTTCGCAGGTGCGGCCCGGAGCGACCGCGGGCGTGCAGGCGGATCTCCTCATAGCAAATGCGCCGTCCCTCACGCAGCGAGCAGGCCGCCGATACGCTGGCTGTGACACCGGGCTCATCGGCTGCAAGACTTGCGATCAGCAGGATCGTGCGGGCGGGATGAGCGCCGGCAAGCTGCGCCATTGTGCTGGTCGCCTGCTCGGCATCCTCATCGGAAGCGGCATAAACGACCAGGTTGGCCACGCTGTTGCGGGTGCCGGCGTGGCCCTCTTTTGCCGCCTCGGCGCTGCCATACTGCTTGCGCAGGCTGACGAGCGCCTTCTCGATACCCTGCACATCGCTGGCCTCAAGCTCCCAGAACCCCTCGGCCGCGGCTGGCTTCGCCTGTTGCCCATCAACCGATGGCGCCGCCGCCGTCACTCCTGATTTGCTCGTCATGACATCTCCGTCGGGCGCTGCCTCCTATCGGGAGCGGCCCTCAATCCTCTTCTCCTTTCTCCCAATACTGGGAGAAAGGACGATCGTGGGGTGCGTTACACGGGTTCGGTTGCAGCGACGGGCACCCGTGGACAGCGCTTTGAAATATCCAGACAGTTCGATAGCAGATCACCGGATCGTCACCTCGCCCAGAATTGGGAGAGGGGATAAGGGGGGTGAGGGCGAGGCTCCGATATCTCCACCGAAGCCCGATAGCACGTCACTGAATCGTCCCTTCGCTCGACCTGGATACATGGGAGAGATGGAGAGAACCTGCCAGTTCACGGAGTTCGCCAATGCCGCCCGTCGCGCTCGATCATGTAGTCGGCCTCGCGCGGACCCCACGTGCCGGCTTCGTAGTTGGGGAAGTCCGGCTCCTCCTCGTTTGACCAGGCATCGAGCACGCAGTCGAACGCCTTCCAGCCCTCTTCCACCTCGTCGCGGCGCTTGAACAGCGTTTGGTCGCTCAACATGCAGTCCAGCAGCAACCGTTCGTACGCTTCCGGCGGCTCAACCAGGAACGAAGCGCCGTAGGAAAAGTCCATGTTCACCGAGCGGATGCGCATCGCCGAGCCAGGCACCTTGGCGCCGATCGTCAGCGACATGCCTTCGTCCGGCTGGATACGCAGCGCCAGCACGTTGGGGCGAAAGTTGGTGATCGCCTGGCTGGCAAAAGCGAGGTGCGGCGCGGGCTTGAACTGCACCGCGATCTCGCTCACGCGCCGCGGCATGCGCTTGCCCGTGCGTAGATAAAACGGCACATCGGCCCAGCGCCAATTGTCGACGAACAGCCGCGTGGCCACATAGGTTTCTGTCGGCGACTCCGGAGCCACAGCCTGCTCGTGGCGATAGCCGGCAACCTGCTCGCCCGCCACCCAGCCGGCGCCGTATTGGCCGCGCACTACGTCCTTGATCGTCTCGCCCTGGCAGAGCGGCCGCAACGAGCGCAGCACCTTGACCTTTTCATCGCGCAGCCCGTTGGCGTCGATCGAGGCGGGCGGCTCCATCGCCACCAGCGTCATCAACTGCATCAGGTGGTTCTGCAGCATGTCGCGCAGGGCGCCGGCCGTCTCGTAATAACCGCCGCGTCCCTCAATGCCGATACCCTCGGCGACCGTGATCTGCACGTGGTCGATGTAGCGCCGGTTCCAGACCGGCTCGAAGATGCCGTTGGCGAAGCGCAGCACGAGCAGGTTCTGCACCGTCTCTTTGCCCAGGTAGTGGTCGATCCGGAAGACCTGGCTCTCGTCGAAAACGCCGGCGATCTCATCGTTCAGATCTCGTGCAGTCTGGTAATCGCGCCCGAACGGCTTCTCGATGATGATGCGCGAGAAGCCTCGTTCCTGCTTGTTCAGCCCGGCGGCGCCGAGGCCGGCGATGATCTGGCCAAAGATGCCGGGCGGCGTGGAGAGGTAAAAGATCCGGTTGCCCTGCGTGCCGCGCTGAGCGTCGAGCTTCTCCAGTTCAGCCTTCAGATCGTGGAACGTCTTCGGATCGCTCGTATCGCCGGCGATGTAGTACAGCCCCTGCGCGAATCCGTCCCATGTTGCTGCCCGCGTCTTGCCGCTGCGCGAGAATTCGTCCACCCCGGCCTGCATGTCTTTGCGAAACTCGGCGTCGTCGGCCGGCGTGCGCGAGACGCCAACAACGGTGAACTCGGCCGGCAGGCTGTGTTCGAGGGCGAGGTTGTACAGCGCCGGCATCAGCTTGCGCCGGGTCAGATCGCCCGAGGCGCCGAAGATGATCATCGTCAGCGGCGGCGCCGTGCGACGCGCCCGCTGTCCGGCACGGAGCGGGTTCTGTTGCTGCGCCATGTCGGTGCGCTCCGATATGTTCGCCGTTGTCATGCTGCCTCCGGGTGGGACTGGCCTTCATTCCTCTTATCCTTTCTCCCAATGCTGGGAGAAAGGACGATCCCGCAGTGTGCTTCCGGGATGTTCGGTGGCTGCGAGGTGCGGCGCTCCGAAATGTGGCCAGGCGAAGGGCAGTCCGCCAGGCCGGGAGTGGTCACGTTCGCACGGCCAGGCCCTGGCCAAGCAGCTCGATCGCTTTTGCCAGAGCGCCTGGTCCAGCCAGTTCGACGTGCAGACCGAGCGCTCTGCGGCCGTGCTTTTGCAACGACTGCAGATCGCCCAGTGCCTGCGCCGCTTCGAGAGTTGAGAAGCTGTACTTTTCGCCGGGGACCGGCACATCCTCGGCAGACTTCGCGGTGATCTGAATGTAGACACCGCTGTTCGGGCCGCCTTTGTGCAGCTGGCCGGTCGAATGCAGGAACCGCGGACCGTAACCGAGCGTCGTTGCGAATTTGAGTGCATCGCGGATCGCCAGGCGCTGCCGGTTCAGCTCGCGATCGACCGCCTCCGTGTATGGCAGATAGGCCATGATCGCCACGTAGTCG
>JBBRGK010000034.1:0-13780 GCA_038240805.1 Dehalococcoidia bacterium
CTGCGGGCGCAGGCTCTGCTGCACCTCATGGCTGACGACGTTCCCTGCGATTTCGATCAAGATGGCGAAAGAGCAGAGCCTGCCACTGAATCCATCCAAGATCAGCGGTCAGTGCGGACGGCTGCTCTGCTGCCTCTCCTATGAGAACGATGTCTACAAGTACCTGAAGTCCGAGCTGCCGAAACCCGATAGCTGGCTGAGCACCCCGACAGGCACTGCCCGCGTCGTGGCCGTGAACGCGATCAAGCAGATCGTCACGCTGCAGATGGAGAACTTCCAGGTGGTGGAGTTCACCGTCGAGCAGCTCGGCCTGAGCGTGGGCATCGCACGCCCCGTGCCAGCCGGAGTGTCGGAAGAGGAAACAAGCATCGTTGCCCGCTCCGCCGAAGGATCTGCCGACGTAGCGCCTGCGGCTCCGAGCGGCTACCGCGCCCGCGACAGCCGTATGCCCGACCGCGCTGTCGTACCGGGTGGCGGTCCGCAAGGCAGCCAGGGCCGGCGCAACGAATCACGACCGGCAGCAGGTGGCACACCACCGCCCGGCCGGGCCGAACCGGTCCGCCGCGGTCCGCTGACACGTGGCACGCCGGAACCAGCCGGCCCCCGTCTCTCCGCACTGGTGCCGCAGCAGTCGGGCGAGCCCCACTTACATTCAGAGCTGCCGCCCGAAGGCGCCGTAACAGATGGTGAAGGCGCCGCCCGCAAGCGCCGTCGCCGGCGGCACCGTGGCGGCGGTGGCGCTGCGAAGAGCGAGTAGGTGGCGGGGACTCCGACCGGAGGAACCTGACCCGTACCCGCTCCTCCTCCATACATATCGTAGGCATCATTGCAACAAAAAGGGCGGTCCGTGGTTGCGTTGCACGAATGTCTGCCGACAATGGACAGCGTGACCCTTTGCTACGATCAGCCAGCATTTTCGGAAGCGAGCATAACGAGAAACACGGCTGGCGAAAGGATTCGGATTCCCCGGTATTCGCGCAGATCCAGTAGATGGTGGTCACCGGTGACGATATAGTCCGCCTGTCCCGCAAGCGCACAGGCAATTATCTGGTCGTCGTCAGGGTCGTTCGGCACAACCCGGGGGAGATTTTCGGGCACGACCATGAGGGCGGACTCCCGAATGTATGCGATCTGCTCGGCGATCTGCTCAGGGGTCAGGCCGTGCCGCCGGCTCACCCTCGGGTAGCCGAGCGAACGCTGATATTCGGAGAGCACTGAATCTGAGACCACGAGCACGAACGCTTGGTTCCGCCAGGCAGCAATAAGGTAAGCAGGTGCTCCGATGGAGATGATGTAGCTACTAACTACGACATTGCTGTCCAGTACGACGCGCATGTTACTCCCCGGGCTGCGCTCGTTCGGTGCGACCCTCCGCACGCACTGCCTGGACGGCTTCGAGTGCCAACGACATACCTTCCGCTTCGCTCAGGTTGGACCGTTGCGCGGTCTGCTGCAGGCGGTCGAAGAACTCCGTCCGTCGCCGCTTCCACTGCTCGTACAGTTCGATCGGCACTACTGCAGCGACGGGTTCGCCATGGCGCTCGACTATATATTGGTCCTGCTTGCCGGCCACATCATTTAGTAGCTTGCCAAACTGCCGCCTGGCGTCGAACGCGCCGATTGTTACTTCCACCGTTAGTCTCCTCTGCGCAACCTGCGTCGATAGCGCAATCATCACAGTTCGCGAGCTACTATGCAACGGAACGTATCAGCTGAGCGAGGGCGCACCCCAGGAGCGAAAAGCATGGATGTCATCAACCTGGAACAGAAGCTCGGCCTCATCGACGATCGCTGGCTGCCCAGGGTTGTCGCCGAGATGAACGACTACCAGGTCAAGCTCGTGAAAGTGCAGGGCGAATTCGTCTGGCATCAGCATGACACGACGGATGAACTGTTCCTGGTGCTGCAGGGCGAGCTGATGATCAAGCTCGCCGCCGGAGATGTCCGGCTGAAAGCAGGCGATCTCTACGTCGTGCCGCGTGGCGTGCAGCACATGCCGGTCGCAGAAGAGGAGGTGCACCTTCTGCTCCTGGAGCCGAAGGGCGTGCTCAACACCGGCGACAAGGCAGGGGACCGCACCGCGCCCGCCGACGTTTGGATTTAGGGCTACAGAGGAGTGGTGGGACCTACGGCCTGTTGCTTATCGTTGCACGGCACGGTCACCGTGCCAGGCGAGTTGATATACTACAAAAAAAGTATGACTTGGGAACTACACAGGCTATGAGAGAAAAGGAACGGCGCCTGGTTCGGGTCCAGGAGAAGGGACAGGTGCCCCTCCCTGCTGAGGTGCGCCGAGCGCTCAACCTCAAGAAGGGAGACCTGGTGGCTGTCGAAATCACGGAGAACGGCGTGCTAATTACTCCCCAGGAAACCGTAGTGATCCGTGCGCTCGATGGAATAGGCCAGATCCTTCGTGAGCAGCGGCTTTCTCTGGACGAGCTTATGGAGTCAGGCCGCGAGATTCGTGGTGAACTCGTGACGGAGCAGTATGGCAGCCCGAACCCCTCCAACCGATAGGGTCTTTCTTGATTCCACTGTTCTCTTCTCGGCGGCCTACTCTTCCCGTGGTCGAGCGCGTGATCTGCTTCTCGCAGGCGCCCGCGGTGAGCTTTCCTTAGCCCTGAGTGACCTCGTACTGGTTGAAACGGAACGCAATCTTGCCGCCAAAGCGCCTCAGGCTCTTGCCCTCTTCCAGAGTCTTCGGCCGGTCCTGCTCCTGTATGTCACCAACCCACCGCTTCGTAGCCTGCGCCGTGCAGAACTGTATGTCGAGTTCAAAGACGCGGCCATCGTCGCCGGAGCGCTGACCGCCGGTGCCCGGTATCTCGCCACCTACGATCGCCGGCATTTGCTCAACTACGCCGCAGAGATCCGCGAAGGCTTCGGCCTTCTGGTTATGACTCCGGATGACATCCTTACGACGCTGGGTGCATGATCTGTCTACGTCAACTTGAATTGCTCCCGGCTACATCTTTAATGAAGCGGATCAGACCATCGAAGTACGTTGCCTGGTCGTCGTAGATCGCCAGGTGACTGCCGTTTGGGCAGTGCAGATAGCGGCCCTTGCCGAGGGCGCCTGCCATCCATTTCAGGTGCGCGGGGTCCATCGTGTCGTGTTGGGCGCCGATCACCAGAGTTGGCACCGTGATCGTCGGCAGGTCTGCGGTGCGGTCCCAGTTCAGCAGTTTGCCGGAGGCGCCAAGCTCGCTCGGACCCTGCATCGGCACATACACGGCCGGGTTGATGTGTGTGAAAGCGCGGTTCACCGGGTCCGGCCACTCCTCGGGCGGCATGCGCAGGACGTGCTGGACGTAGTGGTTGGGAATCAGCAGCTCCATGTAGCGCGGGTTCTCGAACTCCCCGTCGGCTTCCAGCCGCTTGATCTCCGCCAGCACCGCCTGGTCCATCTCCGGCATCAGCACCGTTTTTGCGTATTCGTTGTAGGCGGGAATGCTGGCCATCATGTTGGAGATCACCAGCCCTTTGAGGTGCTGCTGGTACTTCAAGGCGTATTCGAGCGCCAGGATGCCGCCCCAGGACTGGCCGTAGAGGAAAAGGTTTTCCCGGTCCAGGCCCAGCGCCTGGCGCACCTGTTCCACTTCTTCGACGAAACGCGGCAGATCCCAGAGGTCGGGCTCGTCGGGCTGGTCGCTATAGAAGGAGCCGAGCTGGTCGTAGTAGTAGTACTCGAAGCCAGCGCCGGGAAAGTAGCTGTCGCACGCCTCCAGGTACTCGTGGGTCACGCCCGGGCCGCCGTGCAGGAGCAGCACCTTGATCGACGGGTTGTTGCCGGTCCGTTTGGTCCACACCCGAAACGTGCCTTTCGGTGTGTCCACGGAAATCAGCTTCACGCCGCCGCTGAGCACGTTGTCACGTCCGGAATAGTCCAGATAGCCCCCTGCCATACTCTTCCTCCGGCTGTGTGCACATTGCGCGGGCACTATACCACGGCCTGCAAGTCCTTCAGGAGGAGATGCCAGTTCAGACGGCTGATTGAGTACGGCGAGAATCTACTCCCTCTGGTATTATAACTATAAGAATATCTCGTATATGATGACATTGGCACTCGGTTCCACAACCGGCTATATCCGCTATCTGTGTCCGCGTGCTGGAGTTGCAGGCCGCTATATATTCGGTTACAGTATGGTTGCTAGAGCAGTCATTTAGGGGATTCGCAACAACATGCAGCAACCGTACCCCGGCATCCCACCGTATCGCCGCCTCGCTGTAGCGGCGATCGGTGAGCAAACGACCACAGATGACGATCGGGCGACGGTCTTGCCTCCGGAAGATTACGTGCCTCTTCAGCGCCCGCCTGTCCTCCGGCTCCCGGTGGCATACGCCTCGACCGCGCCGCTGCCGGATCTGATCCCCTTCTCTGGCATGGCGCGGCTGCAACACGCCAGCTCCCCCGTACACATTCCTCCGGATCATGTACCCGCCCGGCTTCTCTTGCGGGAGCCCACGCAGGCAACCACCGATGCGCTGGCCCCACATCCAGCCGCCGGGCGATCGCGTCCGGCCACGATCGACGCGCTGGTCCCCCATCCGATCGCCGGGCGATCAAAGCCAGCGACCTGGAGCCTTCGTTGGAGCCAGCAGCTTGGCCGCGAGATCACCATCTGGGTGCGCCTGCAGCCGGCAGCCGCGCTGCTACAACTGACCTCGATCGTGCACGGCGGCCCCATCTCGGCTCGGCCCGGCGGCGTACGACTCGGCGAGGTACAAATTGAAGACCTCGTTAGCGACACCAGCGAAACCGACGTCGTGCATGTGCTGCTGCGGGCGCACCGCCAGGTGGACGTGCTCGCAGCGCTCATGCAGCTTCCCGGTTTCCCGGACGCCGAACTCCACGGCGATGGCTCCGCGCCGCTGCGGGCCTCCCTGGTGCAGATGGCCCCGGGCGCGGCTGTCCCGTCCGGCTTTGTGCGGCGAAGCGTTGTCGCTCCCTCTATCCCTATCCTGACCGAACTGCCGGCTCCAGAGACGGTCGCCGCGTTCGTTGCGCCAGCGCAACGCGGCCTGCCCGCCGACGTAGCCGCCAGCCTGGCCACCCATGTGCCTGTCCAGCCGATTGTGCCGGCGGCAACCACCGAAACAGCAGCGGCAGCGCCGCCATCCACCGCCCACCCGTCCGGAGATTCGGTCACTGTGATCGCCTATCCGTTCCTCAAGTTCAGCGCTGTCAACCTCTTCCTGAACGCCGTCTCCGAGCTGTCCGGTGTCCGCCACTGCGCTGCGCGACGCTTTCGCGACGGGACGCTCCACCTTGCCGTCGACTACGCGGGCACGACGCCCTTCCGCGAGCGGCTGATTGGCCTCGCCGGGTTCGGACCGCGACTGATCTCAGAAGACGAGCACACGCTCACCGTTGCCCTGGACGTCGCTTAGTGGCGGTGGCACACCCTGCCGGCGCACAGCGGCTGCTGCCGGCGCTGCACGCTCTGGCCCTGAAGCACGATGCCCTGCGCGTTATTAGAACTGATGCGGGAAGCGACGCACGCGAGCTGCTGCTCGACCTCGCCGCTGTCCCTTACGCCATCACCGACACGAAGCTCTGGGTAGCCTACGCCGGTGCTTCGCCGGCACGGCTTGCGCGCGAGTTGCAGGTGCGCTGCCGCCGCGAGGTGCAGGTGACCTGGGCGCCGCCGGATGAGATTGCTGCCGCGCTGACCGCCGCCTTTGATCCGGATTCCGACCGCACGCAGGCTCTGCTGGAGGCGCAGGCACACGCCTGGCTGGCACGGCTGGGAGTGGCAAACACGACAGCCGGGCCGGATGCTCTCTGGCTGGAAGCGCTCTCGCTCGCCAGCGGACGGCCGCGGATAAGCCTCGATCGCTGGCAGATCGGCCCTCTCGTTCGCGGCCTCTTGCCGCGCGATCTGCTGTTAGAGCTTCGTGCGGCGCCCGTTGCGCTCGTGGGCCGCGTGTTGCTGCTCGCCGTCGCTATCGACGGGCGCGCGGCGACATGGCGCACCGCTGCTGCGGCCGTCACCGCTGCCACCGGACTCACCGTGCAGGTGGTGCTAGCGCAGGCGCGTGCAGTGGATAGCAAAGTCGAGGCACTGCTCGGGCAGGCGCCTGCTACGTCTCTGCCGGAAGCCGTTGCTCAGCCCTCCGGTATGCTCGGCGGCCTGGGCCGGCAGGCGCTCAGTCGCGCCGGCATCAGTGGCGATGTGCGGCGACTGGCACGAACCGACGCCAGCCTGCTTTCAGCGGAGCAGACCGCAGCGGCACTGACGCTCGCCCACGTCCTGCCGCTGCCGCTGGCGCGCCGGTTCCGCTGTGCGGTGGTCGGTGACGAAGGCGGTACGCTCGACCTCGCGGTGACTGAAGTGACGCCCCCGGCAGCGGCAGCGATCCTTACGCAGCTCGGTGGCAGGCCGGTGCGTACGCTGCTTCTGGCGGAGCCGGAGATAGAGCGGCTGCTGCACCGGCTCACATCGGTTCCGGTGCAGGCCGGCGATCCCGCCGTACCGCTATCCCGCCTCGGTGAGTATCTGGTCAAACAGGGCGCGATCACGCAGGCACAGCTGCGCGATGCGATCACGGAGCAGCTGCGCGCCGGTGAGCCGCTTGGCCGCGTGCTGGTGCGCACGGGGCTGCTCTCCGAGTCGCTACATGCCGAGACGCTGGCTATCGCGCAGGATGTCCCCCTGATCTCTCTGGCGCAGTACATGCCGCCACGCGGCGCTGCGAGCCTCCTGCCGGAGGCGTTCGCCCGCGCGAACAACGTGCTCGCCGTCCGTCATGATCAGGGCGCCCCCGGCGGCCTCGGCGTTTTCTATGTCGCGATGACCGATCCCGGCGACAGCACGCTGATCGCGGAGCTGGAATCAATCACCGGCCTGCATGTGCGGCCGCTGCTTGCAGAGCCCCAGGATCTCGTCGAGGCGCAGCACCGCGATCAGCGCGCGGCGCCACGGTCGCTCTCTGCCGCCGCGATGCGGCTGCTCGCTGCTCTACAAGTGCAGCAGGGACCAAAGCGCGACGGCGCCCTCGACCGTGCCGCTATCGTGCGTGTGCGGCTGGAACTCGAAGCCGGCGCGCCCGCCGACGAGGCGCTCGTGCGCGGCGGACCGCTGGGCGCCAACGAAGCTGCCGCCTTGCTTGCGGCTGTCGCACGGCTGCGCCCCCGCTCGCTCTGGCCACACGAACAGCTTGTCCATGTCTTTGACGCCGTTGGCACGCCGGTGGTGCAGCACCGGCGCATCGACCCGGTCGATGCGGTCGTGGCGCGGCGGATCGATCTCGCGCTGGCGGAGCGCCTGACCGCCTTGCCGGTGGCCGTCGAACATGGCCGTACGATCGTCGCAGTCGCCGACCCCTTCACTGAAAACCTGCAGGACGACCTGCGGGCGGCGCTGGGCGATGCGTTTGAGCTTACGGTCGGCACCCGCGAGGAGGTGCAGGCCGCCACCCGGCGCACGATCGGCCGGCGCAGTCTGGGCGATGCGCTGGTCGCCACCTGGCTGATCACGAAAGAAGAGCTGGAGCAGGCACTGGCCCTGGCCCGCGACACCAACGTGCGCCTCGGTAAGGCGCTGCTCACGCTCGGCTACCTGAACCAGGACCAGTTGACGCAGACGCTCTCCGACCAGTTCGGTCTGCCTGTTTTCGATCTGAGCTCAGCTGAGGTGGATGCCGAAGTCGCGCGGGCGGTGCCAGAGGAGCTATCACGGCGCGCCGGTGTGCTGCCACTGGCGATCGACGAGCGCCAGGCGATGGTTGCGATCGTAGACCCCGCCGACAGCGATGCCCTGGCGGCGGCAGAGGAAGCGCTCGGTCTGCCGCTGACGCTGGTGCTCGTCTCCGAACAGCAGATGGACGCGGCCTTGCAGACGCTCTATCGCAGCGAGTATGCCGAGCGTGCCTCATTAGAGCTGCTCTCGCGCACGCCGGAGGACTCCGCCGCTCTGGTCTGGACGCGGGCACAGCTGATCTGGATCGGCATCATCGCCGCGACGATCCTGCTGAGCATGCTGCTGCGCCCGATCGCAACGGCAACTGTGCTTGTGACCGGGGCGACTTTTTTCTATACCGCACTCTCGCTCTACAAGTTCGTGCTGATCAGCCGCTCGCTCAGCGGCACGCTCGAGGAGACGGTGACGCCCGAGGAGGCGGCTGCGCTCAGCGAGCGTGATCTGCCGATCTACACGGTGCTGGTGCCGATGTACCACGAGGCCAGCGTTCTCAATGGACTGGTGGAGGGCCTGAGCAGGCTCGACTACCCGAGCACGAAGCTCGATGTGCTGCTGCTGCTCGAAGAGGACGACCACGAGACCCAGGCTGCGGCTGCGGCGATGCGGCTGCCGGAGGGCTTTCGTGTGTTGGTGGTGCCGACGATGCACCCGAAAACGAAGCCAAAAGCGTGTAACTACGGCCTCCTCCAGGCCACCGGTGAGCTGCTCGTTATCTACGACGCGGAAGACGTGCCTGAGCCCGACCAGTTACGCAAGGCCGTGGCCATCTTCCGGCGCTACGACGACCGCCTGGTCTGCATCCAGTCGAAGCTCAACTATTTCAACCGCGACCAGAACATTCTCACGCGCTGGTTCACGATCGAGTACTCGACCTGGTTCGATCTACTGCTGCCCGGTTTGGACCGTACCGGCGCCCCGATCCCACTGGGCGGCACCTCGAACCACTTCCGTACCGAGGCACTGCGCCAGCTTGGCGGCTGGGACCCGTTCAACACCACTGAGGACGCGGACCTCGGCCTGCGTGTGTTCAAGCGCGGCTTCCGCACAGTGGTGATGAACTCGACCACCTACGAAGAGGCGAACTCCAACCTGCACAACTGGCTGCGGCAACGCTCGCGCTGGGTCAAAGGCTACATGCAGACCTGGCTGGTGCATATGCGTCATCCGATCCGGACGCTGCGCGAGATCGGTTTCTGGCCGTTCTTCTCCTTTCAGATGATCGTGGCCGGCACCTGGTTCTCGCTGCTGGTGAACCCGATTTTCTGGCTGCTGACCATGCTCTGGTTTCTGGCCAAATGGAGCGTGATCCAGCAGATCTTTCCGGCGCCGATCTTTTACATCGGCGCCTTCGGGCTCTACGTGGGTAACTTCACGTTCGTCTACGTCCACGTGGCCGGCTGCCTGCGGCGCGAGTACTACCACCTGGTGAAGTACGCTCTATTCGTGCCCGTCTACTGGGTACTAATGAGCGTGGCAGCCTGGATGGCCTTCCGTGAACTCCTGTTCAAGCCGCATTACTGGCAGAAGACACAACATGGACTCTTCACCGGCAAGGCGCGGATTCCGGGGGCACGGCGTTAGCCGGCCCGAGGCGGCTCCGCTGCTGCAACCGGGGCCGCCCTCATCCGCCAACCCCCGGTCGCCCTCATCCCCCCGGCCCCCTTCTCCCAATTCTGGGAGAAGGGGGAGCGCTCCAGCTTCGGATGAGGCTTCGCGAAAATTGCGGGCCCCGGCACCTGGAGCCCTTGTTGCTGCCTCCAGATTCGTGAACCGCACCCAGGGGATCGTCCTCTCTTCCGACATGTGTAAAGGGGGGAGAAAGGATAAGAGGAGTGAGGGCCGTAGCCGGCTCCCATTTCTAATCGCGCTCCTGCTCATTGTCTGCGGCGCCGTTGCCAGTCCGGCGCCGCTGCTGCACGCCCAGACGGCACCGCCGGGCGATCTGCCATCTGCCAGCCAGAATCTCAAGGATCTCGGCTTCGGCGACCTGGCGATCCAGGGTTTGTTGCCGGCGCAGGAGGTGTTCGTTCCCGGACCCGGAGACTACGTCCTCGACCCTGAAGGCAGCTATCTGGACCTCGTGTTCAACCACTCGCCGCTGCTGCTGCCAGAGTTCTCGACCATGACCGTCACGCTCAACGACAACGACCTGACTTCGATCCGGCTCTCGCAGGAGAACGCTCAGGACACGAGCGTGCGTATTCCCCTGCCAAACGATCGCATCCAGCCGGGAATCAACAAGTTTTCGTTCAAATTCATCATGCAGACAGCGCAGTGCGAGGACCTGCGCAACCCGGCGCTGTTTGCGCGCATTCATCAGGAGACAGCGGTTCACTGGGCCTACGCCAGCGGGTTTCCGCTGAAACCGCCCAGCACAGACCTGGCTCTGTTCCCATATCCGCTGCTACGCGACGGCTACACGCGCGCTGGCAAGATCGTGTTCGTGCTCTCGCCAGCCGCATCGCAGGCCGAGCTCAGCGCTGCCGCCACCGTCGCCGCCGCGATGGCCAGGCTGAGCAAAGTAGCGGCGCCGCGCTACCTGGCGATCAACGCCGGCGTATTCCGCCCCGCCGACGGAGCCGGCAATGACCTGGTGGTAGTGGGCAAAACGGGCACGAACGCGCAGCTTTCGCAACTAATCGACCAGGCGGCCGTGCAGCCAGGTGCGGGAAACGTGCGGCTGCGCGTCTCGCCCTATGACCCGCAGCGCGTGGCGCTGCTGATCACGGGCGACAGCGACGATACCGTCCTGCGCAGCGCCCTGACGTTGGCCGATACGCGGCTGCGCCCCGACTTTAGCGGCGACAGCGCCGTGATCACCGACCTGGGCACCCCGATCGCCCCGTTCGCGCTGCAGGCGCCGGATCTGCACGTCAGCTTCAGCGACCTGGGACGCTCCGATTTCACCGTCACGGGGCTGATGCGCTCGCCGGAGAACATCGTCGTCAACGAGAGCATCGTCGGTCCGGCCCCCAACCTGACCGTAAACGGCACCGCCCGCCTCTGGCTCAGCCATTCGCCGCTGCTCGATGAGAAGCTCTCCAACATGCGGATGACATTCAACGGCATCGGCCTCGGTTCGGTGGCGCTGAATCAGGGCAACCGCGAGCCAACGCCGGTTGATCTCGCCATTCCGCAGCGGGCGCTGCGTCCGGGCGTGAACCAGTTTGCGGTCGAGTTCAACCTGCACCTGCCCGCCGCGCAGCAGGAGGCGGGCACCTGCACCGGCTCCGCGTCCGAGCGCGCCTGGGTGTCGGTATACAGCAACTCGTCGGTATCGATCATTGGCGGCCTGCCGCCGGCCACGCCGGACGTGACCTACTTTCCCTACCCGTTCCTGCAGTCGCAAGGGATGACGGGGACCTATCTCGTTGCCGGTCAAAACGACAGTTCGATCGAGCAGGGGCTGCTCACTGCTGCGAGCCTGGGCAACCGCAACCGCGCCCGGTCCGACGCGGTTGGCATGACCACGGCAGCGCAGCTCACACCTGAGCAACGCGCCAATTACTACCTGCTCGCCGTCGGACGGTCCTCGGAGAACCCGTTTATCGGTGAGCTGAGCGACACCCTGCCGCTGCGCTTCGATCCGGCTACGGGCAGGGTACTGCTGGACCGCAAGACGCTGGTAGCGCAGGTGAAAGATTCCGGCAACGTGGGCCTGTTCGAGATCGGGACGTCACCGTTCAACAGCCGCCGCTGGTGCGGTGTGCTCACCGGCGCAACCAACGCGAACATGAACTGGATCCGGCGGGCGCTGGAGCGTCCCCGTGCACCGGCTACGGTCGTGATCGCCCGCAGCGAGATCGAAGCGGTAGACCAGCAGTTGCTGCCGGTGGCGGTGGCGGCCAAAAAGGCGAAGCAGGCACGGACCGATCTGCTGATCCCGCTGCTGACCGTGGCGGTGATCCTTGCTACGCTGGCCATCGCCGGCTGGTGGGTTTACTCTCTGTCGCGGGCACGATCGAAGAGGAACGATCAGGTATGAGACCGAAGCAGATGCTGACCTCACTCGCCGGCGTGCTGCTGCTGGGCGCGGTCTGGCCGCTGGTCGGCGCCGCCGCGATCGCCGCAGTGATTCCGTCGAGCCAGCGTCTCTTCGGCTGGGCGCTGCTCGCGTTCGTGATCGTCGTCTCGCTCGCCCGGCCGCTGCCGTTCATCGACCTGGCCGGCGCCGTGGCCGCGACGGCGCTGCTGATCGGCGCTGAAGTGGCGCAGAAGCTGGCCGGCGGCGGCAGGCTCGCTGACCTCACGCTGGCAATGCTATTCGTGCCGGCACTGCTGCTGCTCGCCACGCCCTGGGTGATGCGCGTGCTCACGGTTGAGCTTGACGGGCTCGTTCTCCGGGTGCGGCAACAGGAAGAGGAGATCGTCCACCTGACCCGCCGCAGCGAGACAGGAGTCTATAGCCGCTGGGTTCTCGAGTCGGACGTGGACGAGGAGATCGAGCGCTCCCGCCGCTATAGCCGCTCGGTGACGCTTGGCATCCTCGCCGTTGACGAGTGGGAGGAGCTTTCAGAAGACCTCTCCCCGGCGCAGCTCGATGCCGTCCGCCACCGGATCGAGGGGGACAGTGTCCGCAGTCTTCGGCCGATGGACAGGGTGATCGTTTTAGGCGAGGGGCAGTGGCTGGTGATGTTCCCCGAAACATCGGCCGAAGGGGCGGCGATTGCGGCAGAACGGCTGCTGGCCGCACTGACGCGGGATGCCGGTGTTCGCCTGCGCATCGGACTGGCCGATTTTCCTCGTGATGGTGTGCTGCGTGACGAACTGATCGCGGAGGCGGGCCAGGCGCTCGAGTTCGCCCGCACACTCAAGCTGACGATCGCTGACCGCAGGCTGCTGAGCGGCGGAGCCAGCGGCTAATACAGACAACGGCCGGGGTAGGCGTCGTCCATGCGAACCTGATACGGTGAGACTCCAGGCGCCGGGGCTCCTGTCCCGGACCGCGGCTGCAAGGGCGTGAGCGGCAGGTCTGCCGCGTCGCGCGATCACAGACATCACACATTATGCGCGCCTTCATTTCGTTGCCGGTCGTTCTCCTGCTGGTGCTCGCTGTTTTCGCGGCGATGTGGCTCTCGATGTGGGTCGCGCCGGCCGTGCCGCTGCTGTTCTGGCTCGGCTACTGGCTATTCGACCGGTGGCGCCAGCGTCGCAGCCCTCCACGGCTCCGCCCGGAACGGCCAGACGAGTAAACGCGGGCCTCACCCCGTCCCCTCTACCACTACGCCTAACGGGTGGTACTGGTCCATTGCCTCACGGCAATAGAGAGGGCGACCATTAGTCGGGTTACACAAGCTTTGAGGATGGATGGACGTGATGCGGCGTCGTTATCCGTGGCATTCGTCATCGTACAGGCTGGACTGCACAATCTTGCCGTTCTCATCCACCTGGAAGTGGAACCGGTTTACGAACACCTGGCCGATCCCCTTTGCGGTGGCGCGTGATGAGTAGCTGACATTGATGTCGTAGACATAGTGGAAGTAATGCTCGACCCACGACTGCAAAGACGGGTAGGGCGTACCGTAGCCGAAATCCGGCAACCCGTTGTAGTGGAAGCCGGGACCATTACCCCGGTAGTCGAGGCTATCTTTCGCTTCGCTGAACTCCTGGATCTTGTATGTAACGCCGGCGATCGTGACCGAGCCCTTGAATTTTGACTGGAAGTGAAAATTGAGCTGCTGATCCAGAGTTCCGTCTTTATCCTTTGTGGTGACGATTCTGAACTCCTGTTTGGAGGAGAATTCGCCTACAGCCAGGTAGCTGCCGCAGGGAGTAATGAAGGGCCCAGCCGTGACGTCCTCTTTTACCTGCCGCAGGTGATAACCGGTTGACGAAGCGGCAGCGGCCTGTGGCCTCGACACGGCCACAACCGTAACGCCGAGCAGCACTGCAAGGATAGCGAAGCGGGAGGCACCGGCCAGCGGACGGGATAGAGTCTGGAAGCGTGACATGGAAGCTCTCTCTCCGTCGCACAGTAGCTGCACCAACGGATATTTATAGTTACAGTATAGTGACGACCTGAAGTAAAGATAGCAGTCCGTCGGGATCGCGTCAACGGGAAACAATCAGGAGCGTTC
>JBBRGK010000035.1:0-13720 GCA_038240805.1 Dehalococcoidia bacterium
GGTGATGATTACCTTTTCGCGAACTGCGGGTCGCTCCTGGCCGCGGACACCGGCGAGCCATATAGAGAGCGCCTCCAGCCGTCCCAGTGCGCCAGGTGGCTTCGTGAGCCGGTCCTGGCGGGAACGCGCCGCCTGGCGCGCCACTTCGTCGGTTGGCACGATGGTTCCAATGAGCCGTAGCAGGGCTGTTTCGAGCACTGGCGGCGCTCCGCCTGCGCCGGTAGCAGAATCAGCGTTCAAAATTCTATCCCCGCCTGCGCCTTAATGCCCCGTGTGTAGGGGTGCTTCACATCGGTCATGTCAGTGACCAGGTCAGCGAATTCAATCAATGTTTGCGGCGCATCACGACCGGTGATCACAACATGCACATGTTGTGGTCTGGACCTGATCGTCTCAATCACCATTGCGGTGTCGAGCCAGCCATACTTTAACGGGTAAGTCAGCTCATCGAGCGCGACCATGTCGTACTCACCCGAGAGCAGGCGCTCCTTACAGGCCGTCCAGCAGCGCTCGGCAAGAGCGCGGTCTTCCTCCAGGTTGTCCGACAGCCACGTGAAGCCAGCTCCCAGCGAAATTACTTCGAAACCCAGGGTACGGGCAGCACGGTGTTCGCCGTAGTTGCTCGTCTCGGCCTTTATGAACTGGAGCATGACGACCTTCCAGCCCCGACCAGCGGCGCGCAACAGCAGGCCCAGTGCAGCGGTGGTGTTCCCCTTACCGTTACCGGTGTTCAGAATGACGAGCGACTGGCGCGATGTGCGATCGTCTGCCATGAATTATCGAGTGTCTCCGACCACCGCTGCCACACAAACTTGCGGAAATGCTGTGGTCCGGGCGGTATATCAACTACCCAATCATGCGGTACAGGGACCGTCTGGCGGAAGCGCTGCCGGCTCGTTCGGGCAATCTCATTGCGATATTCCCTTTTTAGTGGTTTTTTTCACAGTCCCCGTTGACAGCCCGGTAATGCGATCGTAACCTGTGCCCGTTGTCACAATCGAAACCCGCCCGACGACACCGCGTATCCATTTCGCAACCGAAAAACCGCTGCCAAATCCGCTCGCGCGGACCGGGGGACCTGCATCCAGGGGTGAAGCTCGTGTGCGCGAGCAGGGCAGGCCTTAATGCCCGAACCCGTCAACTAACCCCGGCGGCAGGTGCGAGGCCTCGACGGTTAGAACCGGCGCCAGGCATTTTTTTTGCCACAGGGGGATTACATGCAGTCTTTTCCACCACGGCTCTGTCCACGCTGTCGCGGGGCGATGATTGTCGAACGCGACTGGTATGGCTCCTATAGCACCTGCATTTCCTGCGGGTTTGTCCATGAAATGGTATCCTCCCCAGCGATTGATTTGCTGGATGACGAGGATAGCACCGGGCCCCGACAGCGCCGCCGCCAGCCCTCGCACGGCAAACTCCGCCTCTAAGCCACGACTGTGTCGGTCGGAGTTCAGGCGCGCAACAACGCGAATCTACCGGAACGACCGCGGCAGATGCCCGGCAGGATCATCCGGGTAGACGAGTACCTCGTCGATAAGTCCGAGCTTCAGGCATTCCGCAGGCTCTAGGAACCGGTCGTGACCCGAGTAAATGAACCGGCGCCACCAGGTCGGGTTGTGCTGCCCCGAACGCGCAGCGAAGATTGCGCTAATCAGCCCCCGATAATGTTGGGCCAACTTTTCGTAGTCACGAAATATACGGCTGTCTTCGCCCGAAAGTGTCCATGAACTGGAATGGATCATCATCATTGACATCCCGCCCATGCTGCGCCGAGCGCCGACCTGCATCAACACCGCTGCCATCGAATAGGCGAAACCGGTGGTCACGGTATTAATTGGCACTTTGTGAATGTGCTGCACCCGGTGGGCGATCTCCATCATTGCAAAACCCGCGCCGACTGAGCCGCCGGGCGAGTTGATGTACAGCGTTACGGCAGCGTCGGCGCGGCCTTCTCGCGCCGAAGCCATCAGCAGCATGCTTCGAGAAAAAAGTTCGGCAGCATCGTCGTCGATGTCTCGGACGTAGTAAATCCCCTGGGCTTCGAGCTCAAGACGTGCAGCTGAGTATGATCGCAGCAGCTCAGTCAGCGGTGGCATATTCACGTGCGTCCTCCGAACAATGATTTCCTCGAGATAGTTGTCCGAACGGGTACTTTTGTATGATCGTTTTTACCAGAGAGTTACTTTCTGGTCATGTTTGCGGCTCAGGTCGATGCTAGATTGAAGATGGTGGACGCATCGTTCAGCTGGCTGGCAGAGATGCACCAATCGGGGTGTTGGAACAGACGATGATGAACATCGGCGACGTAGGACTTCGGCGGGAGCGCATACTCCTCGAAGGTCTTCGACCGGCGACCGGGCGGCGCGTACGAGTCCTGCTGGCGGAAGACCATGCAATTGTGCGCCAGGCGGTGTCCTTATTACTGCGATATCACGACGAATTAGACATCGTCGGAACTGCCTGCGACGGCCGCGAGGCTGTTGAGGCAGCCGGACGGCTGGACCCGGATGTCGTGCTCATGGATCTTGCGATGCCCGGCCTCAACGGTATCGAGGCCACACGGCTAATCCGGCGTCGGCGACCGCAGACACGTGTGCTTCTGCTCACGGCCCACGCCGAACGAGATCAGCTGGCCGAAGCGATCCGGGCCGGCGTTTCGGGTTGTGTCGTCAAGCGCTCTGATGTCGACGAGCTGGTGCTGGCGATTCAGACTGTGAGTCGTGGCAACCCGTTCTTTTCCGAAAGCCTCACCGAGGGCCGCACCGCTATGGAATTCATTGCGGAGACGGCTGCAGGGTCTTTAGGCGGGGACGATGCGCTCACTTTGCGCGAGCGCGAGGTCTTGCATCTCGTTGCCGAGGGCAAGCAAAACCAGGCAATCGCCGAGGCCCTGTTCATCAGTGTCAAGACGGTGGAAACGCACAAAGCACACATCAAGACCAAGTTGAGCGCCAGTTCCGATATGGATTTGCTGCGCTACGCAGTACAACGGGGTATTATTGGCCTTCACGAAGGTCAGCGACCTCAGGTGTAGCGCCCCTCGGACCCACCCGATGACTGGCACCTGCCGATATCGTCGCCGGTTCTCCCGTTGCGGCAGCCCATCTGTGGGTTCCTGCCAGTATTGCGGCATGAGTTTCTGTGCCGGTCACCGGAGCGAATTCGGTGAAACGGATCAGATTTGCACACGCGAAACCTGCCGGCGCAAACACGACGACCTCGCCGCACATCTCGTCTTCCGCGAGCGGGCTCTGCTCCGGAACCGTCACGGACTGTGCGGCATCGAGCAGTGCATGGAGGAGCGCTGGGGGCAATGCTCGAAGTGTCAGGGGCTGTACTGCGAAGGCCACATCGTCAATCGTGCCGAAACAGTCAGGCAGGGGCTGGCCTCATATTCACGGCCCGCATCCTACTGCCTGCACTGTCTCGGCCGTAGAAAGCTCTGGTCTCGCCTGTGAGCCGCTGGCGGTCGAGCGACGCCAATGTTGTACGGCTGTTGACGGAACTGGTGGCCGAAAGCCGCGCTCGTTCAGCGCTGCTTTTTGCGGGCGGCAACTCCGAGAGCATGGCCTGTGTAACAGTTGCCATTGATCCCGCCGACCCTGAAAAGGGCTGGATGGAGACGCTTACCGGGGCGCATTTGCGCCGAGATCAGATTCTGGCTAACGCTCGCCGGCAGAACCGCCCATTTACGATTCCAACGATCGACCTGCCACTCCAGGATATGGAGTCCGGCCGTACTGCGGCCGCGATAGCGCCATGGGCGACGCTGATTCCTCTCTTTCCCGGCAAGGGTCTGGACGCATGGATCATTCTGCTCGCCATGCTTCCGCGCTCAGGTGCGACAACTTCCTCGCTCGTGCAAATGGCAGCCCGTGTCGCGGCAGTTGTCGGAGCCGCAACTCACCCCGTGGAAGATTCGACCGGACCGCGTGTGAACCGAACAACGCCTCCGCCGAATGCGGCCGTCCGATTGCCCGGCGCCGCCGGGGCAGCCGAAACACCGCCGGCTCGTACTGATAAGGCTCGCGCGGCAAGGTCGGTGCTCCCCGAAGGCACCGACCTCTTGCTCGCGACCGCCAGGGACGGGATCGTGATCGCGGATAGTGCCGGTGCCGTAGTCGCTGCGAACAACGCCGGCTTGGAGCTTCTCTCCGTTCTCCAAAACGGCCAAAAGCAGATCATTCAGCTCCCCGCCTTGCAAGAATTCATTGCTGCGGCAAGTCCCGATCAGTCCGGAGAGATCGAACTCACGTCTCCCGGGGAGACGCCCAGGTACATTAACGCCGGTGCAGGCAGTCTGCCAGGGTTTGAGCTCATCATTCTTACCCTTCGCGATATGGGGCGTGAACGGTTGCTTCAGGAACGGCTGCTGCAATCCGAGAAAATGGCCTCGGTCGGACAATTAGTGTCCGGGGTGGCCCACGAGTTGAACAATCCGCTTACCGGAATCATAGGCTTCACACAGTTGCTGCTTATGCGTGATCTGCCGCCGGAAGTTCGGCGTGAGGTGACGACGATTCACGATGAGGCCGAGAGAGCGGCAAGGATCGTTCAAAACCTGCTTTCGTTCTCACGCCAGCGTCGCGCCGAACGGGTTCGCGTCGACCTCAACGGGCTCATCGAGCGAGTCATCGAGTTGCGCAGCTACGAATTCAGAGTTCGCAACATCGAAATGGGTATGAATCTTGCTCCGTTGCTGCCCTCGATCATGGCGGATTCCCACCAGATTCAGCAGGTTTTGCTCAATGTCATCGGTAACGCGGAGCACGCGATCCAGGATCGGTCCGGTGGGTACATCCAGTGTTCCACGCGCATGACGGCCGGCAGCGCGACGATAACGATAGCGGACAGCGGCATCGGTATTTCGCGAGAGCACCTCAGGCGGGTTTTTGATCCGTTTTTCACAACGAAAGAGGTAGGGGAAGGAACGGGGCTCGGACTCGCGATCTGCTATGGCATCATCGCCGACCACGGCGGCGAAATTACGATTGACAGCAAGCGCGGCGGAGGCACCACCGTCACGATTCGGCTTCCGCTCGGGTTGGCAGGGCCAATGAATGATCCACCGGAAGCAACGTCGCCCGCGACGGCCGGCGCCCCCCGAAGCCGCATCCTGGTCGTTGACGATGAGCTGAGCATCCGCGGGCTACTTCATACAAGCCTGACCGCCGCCGGACATCATGTCGAAACCGCAGGCGACGGCGTCAACGCGCTCGAATACCTGGCCAAAGAAGATGTCGATCTGATCATCAGCGATGTGAAGATGCCCGGCGTCGATGGGATCGAACTGTACCGGCGGATATTGGCGTGGGAACCTCGCGTGGCAGCCCGGATGATCTTTACCTCGGGCGACCTGCTCAATCCCCAGACCCGCTCATTTCTGGATTCGATCCCGAACCCGAACATCGCCAAGCCCTTCGACCTGACGGCGATGCGCGATCTCGTGGATGCAATGTTAACCCGTACATAACCCGATGGCGGGTGCGGTCGCTTCGACTGCCGAAAGAGACTGATGAGCGGGCCCCTATTCACCCTGCCGAAGTGTAGGTGCCGTGCTACGATCGCCCGCGTGAGCAGTGGCGAAGCAATATTCGGTTCGAGCAGTCTGTCCGATCCCCTCGATCTGATTGCGCGCTTTGAGCGCCGGTTGACGGAGACAGAACGGATCGTCGTGACGGTGGCGAGAGAGTGGTCTGTGGAGCACGGAGCTCTTCTCTACTGTGTCGGCGGTAGCGTCCGCGACTTGCTCCTCGGAAGGGCACATCTTGATCTCGACCTCGCGGTCGAGGGCGATGTGGCCGCGCTGGCGAAGGTAATCGCCGAGCGGACGTTGGCAACCGTGACCTTCCATCCCAGCTTCGGCACCGCCGTGATGACTGGAGACGGTTGGGCCGTCGATCTGATTCGAACGCGGAGCGAATCCTACGCGCATCCGGCCGCGTTGCCCGAGGTGGAGCCAGCGCCGATCACGGCGGACCTTGCCCGGCGTGACTTCAGCGTTCATGCCATGGCTCTGCCACTCAGCGGACCAGAGGTCGGCGTGCTGCTCGATCCGTTTGGCGGCATCGATGACCTGCGCAACCGTGAGCTGCGGGTGCTGCACCGGGACAGCTTCCGAGACGACCCGACGCGCATTTTGCGCCTGGCGCGCTATGCTGCCCGGCTCGGTTTTGCCATTTCCTCGGAGACGGGGCAACTCGCTCGGCGCGACAGTACTTTCCTCTCCGCTACAAGTCCTGCCCGGACAACGCACGAGCTCGAACGGATATTTCGTGAACCGCAGCCCGAACTGAGCCTGCTTGCCCTTCGGGAACTCCGAGCGCTCACCGCGATCTCACCCCACTTTCGTGTTTTAGATTCGCTGACGGCGCAGTTCGAACTGCTGCGCTCGGACGGCGGTCCACGACCGGGCACATCCGAGTATCTGGCTACTACGGCAGCATTGTGGGATCGTCCTGCCATCCAGGGTCTGGCCGACAGCCTTGAACTCCGCGCCGATACAATTACCGCTCTGCGAGAGTTGCCACGGGCTGTGGAGGCGGTCGGTTCGTTCACGGTCGGGAAGCCGGATCCCGCACTGGTCGTGCGACAGCTGGACTCACTCCCGTTACCGCCTGTTCGCGGCGCCGCAGCAGCCCTCGGAGGCGTGGCGGCCCGGATCGTGCGCCGCTACCTGAACCAGTGGCGATCACTCCGGCCTGTTCTTCGGGGCACGGACTTGATTGAATTGGGTGTCCCGGCCGGTCCGCAAATTGGCCGGCTGCTGGAGCATCTAAGAACCGCCCGGTTGCGCAGCGAAGCTTGCAGCCGGGGCGAGGAGATTGCCCTGGTAAAGGAATGGCTGGATACGAACGGTCTGAAGAATTGAGCAGCGCAGTGAACGTAGACCTGTGCAGCGTCTGCAGCCTGCCGATGGATGTTAATCGGGCGGTGTGCAATGAGTGCGATCGTGAATTCCACCTCGCACTTCGCGTGGACACGGAGGCTCGCGACTGTGGCGACGCCTGGATTCACGACGAACTGCAGGCGATCGTCTTCGGATGCAACCTTTGCCTGGGGCGAACGGTCAGGGTCCCCGCATCGCGACGGTATACACGCCGCGTTGGAGGTGCAGCGCAGGTAGCGAGAGCGCGGCGACGCCGGCTGACGTCAGGCGGCGGTGGAGGGAACGATGCCACGCGATAAGCGACGCAGAGAGAGGCAGTCACGGCAGCGACCCAACCTAGACGCTGCGGGACCGTCAGCGCCCAGGATCTCTACGGGCCCGATGCTAGCCGGGAGGCGGGTCTCCCCCGCGAGAGATTGGCGATGGCGCACATTCCCGGTTTTTTTTACGTTCGCCGTAACGGTGTTTGCCTCCGCTGTCCTGGGCACCATCGGGTTCGCCACACTCTTGCTTCTCGTGGGGATCGTCGCGCTTGCAGCCGGCATGGCGCACCTGGTTTCGATCGTGTTGGTGGCTCCGCGTCTCAAACCTCCGACTGAGCCCCGTCAGTGACGACGTCACGGACCATGACCGTGAAGCCTCGCTGCTGGTGCCTTGTAAGAAACGACGGCCGGTAGCCGATGCGCAGCCAGAAATAGACAGCGAGGCCGTTGGTCACCGGCACGAGCGCCCTCATCTCCGTTGCGCCGGATTCCGCTTCCAACGCGTAGACCGCTTCGGCTCCAAAGCCGCGGTCGCGGTGTTCAGGAGCCGTGGCGAGTTCATGAATCGTGACGCGATGCGCACCCGGCGTGTACGAGAGCAAGCCGATCGGGCCTACTTCAACTTCGATCAAACGGTGTACCACACCGGTCCCGGCTGCCGTTGACCACGCATCTGCTGAGACAGGCACCGGCGGCACCGCTTCACCCGAACGACCGAAGATAGCTCGCCACGTCGCCTCAAACCAGGGCTCCATCGCGGCTACCGACGACGGCCCGGGCTCCGTGAGTCTGACCCGAAGCGGTGGCTGCCGTTCGGATTCTTTTGGCAGCGCACCGGTCATGAGTGGGCCGCTTTCAGCCAGCGGCGGACCAGCGATGGAAGCTGGGCCAAAGGGGCCTCGGTGACACTGCAATCCGGCAGCGACTGCAGAAACATGCGTCCGTACTGTTTGCTTCGTATGCGGCGGTCGAGCACCACCAGCGCGCCGCGATCGTTGCGATGGCGGATCAGACGGCCAAACCCCTGCTTAAACCGCAGCACCGACTGTGGCAACGCAAATTCAGAGAATGGGTCGTCAAATAGCTCGCTGCGGGCTGCGAACACCGGGTCGGTAGGCACGGAAAACGGAAGCTTTGCGATGATAAGGAGCGACAGCGCCTCTCCCACCACATCGACTCCCTCCCAGAAGCTGGAAGTGCCCAGGAGGACCGACTTGAAATCCGCTCGCAACGCCTCCAGCAGATCGTCGGGGGCGCCGTCCACGCCCTGGGCCAGGACCCGTATGCCATCCGCCGCGAGGACGCCTTTAATCGCGTGGTACGTCGAGCGAAGCGCCGCGTGCGACGTAAATAGGACCAGCGCCCGGCCATCGCTTGCGCGTACGAGGTCAACGATCCCTGTCTGCAACGCGGGTTGATAGTCCAATCTGTTCGGTTCGGGCATATCGCTCGGCAGCAGAACGAGCGCCGCTCGTTTGTAGTCGAACGGAGAGCCGAGCGCGAGTTCTTCGACCTCATCGAGACCGAGCCGCTGCCGCACATACCGGAAACTGCCCCCAGCGCTGAGCGTGGCACTGGTCAAGATCACGCTCGCCTTGCGGCCAAACAGGTAGCTGTCGAGCACCTCTCCTACGTTGAGCGGGGCTGACGCAAGGTTGATCGTGCCAAACTGCCGGTTTACGGTCAGCCAGGCGATACGTTCCTCATCATGACGCAGCAGGATCGCGTCTATGCCGCGAGTGAGCCGTACCAGGTCCTGAAGGTGTTGCTGAACCTGGGCGCCGAGGTTTTCGTTGCTGACAAGCGTGTTGGCCGAGTTGTCGCCGATGCCCGTCGCTAGCCTCGTCAGGCCATCGGCTACCAAGTCGAGGGCGACGTGAAGGTTTTCCCATGCCAGGTCGACGTTTTGCCATTCGGGCTGGGCCCGTTTGCTGGAGGTGATCAACAACCGATTGTCGTAGTCCCCTGCGGACTCACCGTGAGAGTGCACGAAAGCCTGCAAACGTGCAAAAAGCTCCGGAACCCGTTCGCGCGCACGTTGCACGCTGGCAGCGACTGCATCAAGCAGTCCTCCGATGAACTCCTTTTGGCGGAGTGGATCCTGCTCGCCACGCATCGCAGTCCGCACGTCAGCGACGAGGCCCTGTTCACGATCGAGCGATGACTCGCTGATCGCGTTCAGCTCATTGCGCACCTCTGTCTGGCCGGTATGGAAGCCAAACTGATTGGTTGCCTCGGCCTCCAGGTTATGTGCTTCGTCAACGACCAGGCGCTCGTAGCCCGGCAGTACGTGTCCGCCTGCGGCGATATCTGACAGCAACAAGGCATGGTTCACCACCACGAGGTGCGCGCCTTCAGCGCGTTTTCGCGCACGCATTAACTGACAGGTGCCGTTGCGGACGTAGTATGACGGCCCGGCAAAGCAGTTAATGTTGGCGGCCGAGACGTGCGCCCAGAGCGGCTCTTCGTCCTGGCGCAGGGTCAGCTCCGCACGGTCACCAGATTCGGTAACGCGTAGCCATAGCAGCAGCTTGACAGCGAACCGCGCCTCTTCAGTTGTGAGGATGGGCTGACGGCGGAACTGGGCGAACTTTTGCAGACAGATATAGTTGCCGCGACCCTTGAGCGGTACCGCGCGAAACTCTGTGAGCTTCTTTTGTACATCAGGAGGCCCGCACTCGCCCAGCAGCTGCACCAGTGCAGGCACATCCTTGCCGATAATCTGCTCCTGCAATCCAATCGTGCTTGTCGAGACAACCACGCGTTCGTTGTTGCGCAGAGCAAAGCAAGCAGCTGGTAGCAGATAGGCGAGCGACTTCCCGGTTCCCGTTCCTGCTTCGACGAGCAGGTGCGAGTCTCCATCCAGCGCCGCCGCAGCGGCTCGGGCCATTTCAACCTGTTGGGGACGCTGTTCGAAGCCGCTGTACGCACCTGGATGACGCTTGACGGCATCAAAGACGGCGGTGATCTCGTCACCCGATAAGTGCTGCCGATTTGCGAGCGGCGTCAGCGTGGCGGCGGTGCTCTTTGACGCCGGCAGTTGTACATCGAGAACGACGCCCGTCGTAGGTGCCTCCAGTGCACGTACCGGCAGCGAGCGCTCGACATCACGAAAGAAGAGCCGCAGCGGCCAGGTCGACTGGGCGGTCAGCTGAACGATCTCAGCCAGGATGAGCGGGTCGAGGGCAGCCGCCGTCTCCCGCAGCTTCAGGAATACGGCCAACGCTGCCTCAGCGTCCGGCATCGCACGATGCTGCACCGGAAAGTCGATGCCGAGGCGCTGCGTCAACGTTCTGAGCGTGTATTCCGTCGAGCCGGGAAAGAGCAGCTTTGCAATTTCTGCCGTATTAAAGACGTATCCCTGCGGACGGATCTCCTCCCTGGCGAGGTAAAGCAGGTCGAAGGCCACATGCTGACCGATAACCGGCGCTGAGCCCATGAACTCAAGAAGCGAGCGCGAGACTACCGCGAGCGGCGGCGCGGACTGCAGCTCTTCGTCCGTAATGCCAGTGAGCGTCTGGATTCGGTACGGGATCGGCCGGCCGGGATTGACCAGGGTTTGAAACTCTTCCCGACGACCATCCGTGGTGAAGCGGATAGCACCGATCTCGATAATATCGTCCGTTTCCGGGTCGACGCCAGTCATCTCCAGGTCGAGCGAAACAAACCAGGACGGAGAAGAGGAGGAATCAAACACGATTGGACAGCAATTCTAGCAGCCTCAACGGCTGAAGTTGATCGGCCGGCGCCTGCGCCGTCTAGCGTGAACTTTCGGGTGTGACGAATTCATCGAGTGTAAACGGTCGGAGTTTGCCTTCTGGCAAACCAAGCGACGCCTTGTACCTGCGGGCGTGTAACTCTTCGAGCATCTCGTCCATCGTTGTCAGTGTCTTGTCAAAGACTGTCGTGTAGATGCCGACCCCGCTGGTGGAATGTGCATCGCTGCCGCCTGTTCCCGGCTTGCCGACGTAATTAGCGACTTCGAGGGCGAAGCGGTTCTCTCTGGCGGTATTGGCTCCGTTAAGAATCTCGATCGCATCCACCAGCGAGAAGATTTCGAGCTTTGCCATATTTTCGGGAGTCATCACCGGCGGCTCTTTCCCATTTCGACGGAAAGTCACGGGATCAAACCAATGCCGGAACGGGTGGGCAACGATCATGTATCCACCGACGTTATCCAGCGCCTTGCGCAGTTGCACGGCGTGACGAATGCCGGGAAGATATTCAGTCAGCCCCACGGCGATAATGTGCCCAAGATCTGTGGAGACCTCCATACCGGGGCAAACGAACATCCCGCTCTCTTCACGGAATTTAGCCAGGGTGAAGCGGTCCCAGACTCGATCATGTTCGCTCACGTTGACGCCGGTCATGCCGATCCGGTGAGCGACTTCGATCAGTTCCGCCGGAGTGAGCGCGCTGTCGGACGCTCCGTTTGTTGTATGGCAATGCATATCGATGATCGTGCCGGTCATCCACGCCTCGGTCATGCCGCGATCGGTCGCGTGCACGCTACCTCAGTATATCAACGGGCGGGATATCGTTCATCAGCGAGACGGCGGCCGACTCGGCCGCTCCGACAGTCTGTACCGCGTACGCTTGCATGCCGTTCGCCCGCAGCTGTTGAGCAGCGCGCAGTGCGCGCTCCGGGCGTTCCACCCGGGCAAAAAGTGATGGCCCGGCGCCGCAGAGAACGGCGTGGCCGCATTCACTGACCAGCGCCTGTCTAAAGGCCGCCTGGCCGTGAAAGGCAGTGTCAGCAACCTCGTCGAAGGTGTTGAAGTAGTCTTGAACCTCGTGCGGTTCGCCGGCGCGGAGGCGTGCGGCAAGTCGCTTCGTGCGGCTGCCATCGCTGAAATGTTGCCAACCGAGCAATCCGTACAGCCGGGCCGTCTTCGCTTCAAGGGGCAGGCGGGGACAGAGCAGCACCAGCGAGGCGGATGCCGCGTCCGGTAAGATCTCCAACTGCTCGCCTCTGCCGGAAGCAAGCTGCGTGCCTCCACGCACAAAGAAAGCGACATCCGAACCGATCTCCGCCGCCATGCTCTCCAGCGCATGCGGACCCGCCAGGATCGGTTGCAGAGAGTCAATTGCGCGCAGTACCGCCGCCGCATCTGCACTGCCACCGCCCAGGCCGCAGGCGGCAGGGATCCGTTTGCGCAGCCGAAGCTGGACGTCAGAAAGGTCGTAGGATTCCGGTATTGCCTCCATGTATGCGGACACGGCCTGCGAAGCGAGGTTCGTCGGTCCGGTGGGCGCCCCTGCCGCTTCCTCGCCGGTGATGGTCAAGCGGCGACTGGCTGCCAGTGTGGCTGAGAGTTCGTCACACAGCGAAACGGTTTGCAGGATCGTCCGTACCTCGTGATAACCATCGGAGCGACGTCCTAGCACCTCGAGTGCAAGGTTGATCTTCGCAAAGGCGCGCGTTACTGCTACTGTGTTCGTCATTGCGGCTACCCCGAGCCGTCCGCGCGATCATCGTCCGGCCTGAATCGTTCGTCCGATGCGTCAGATGCGAATGAAGGCCGCGCAGCCTCGTAGATGTCCTGGAGCGCAGTCCACTCGGCGATCGAGAGGGTAGCGGCGCGGCGCATCGGATCGATGTTGGCGGCTTCAAGCAGACGCGGCGACTCCCCGGGCGGCAGCCAGAGCCCGGCTCCAAGTGCATTGTGCAACTGTTTGCGTGGGTTGCGAAAACCGGCCCGCACTACGCGGAAGAACCCCTCCAGACGCTCCTCCGGCACCAGCGGCCGATCGTAGGTCTGCAGCCGTATCACCGCAGAGTCCACCTTTGGCGGAGGATTGAACGCGGCGGGAGCCACCTTGAAAAGTAATTCCACCGAAGCAAACACCTGTACCGAGACACCAAGGAGACTGAGGCCGCTCCCTTTGCCCGCGATGCTCTCCGCGACTTCGCGTTGCACCATCAGGATCATCCGCCGGGGCCGGGGTCCTGCTTCCAGCAGGTGCCGCATCACAGGCGCCGTAATGTAATACGGCAGGTTGGCGACAACCGTGTACGGTGGCGTTCGGCCGCCTTCGGCCAGGAAGACGTCGGGCGGAAAGGCAAGAATACTGTCCGCGATTACCGTGAGGCGGTCGTCGCCGGAATGTCGCGTCCGCAGCGCCGCCGCCAGCACCTCATCCAGTTCGACGGCGGTAACGTGCGCCGAAGCTGCCAGCAGATCGTCGGTGATCGCGCCGTGCCCCGGCCCGACTTCGAGCACGTCGTCGTCAGGCGATAGCTCCGCCGCGGCGACAATCTGCCGCGCCATCAGCTGATCCGTCAGGAAATGCTGGCCGATGCGCGGTCGAGCTGTGCTCGCACGCCGGCTGCTGCCCTGGCGCGACGAGCCACGTCGTGAGTGGATTCGCGCGGACGGCTGATTGCGTCGAGGCACCGATGGCCCCTTTCCGACATGACCTGGCGCGGCGGATTACATATCACGGCTAAAGCGAGAGGCGGGGGGGGCGAATGGAGCCCCCCCCACGCCCCACCCAAGGGGCGGGAAACGCCGAGCACCCCCACACGATCGCGCCCCCAGGGCAAGGCGGAGGCGGGCCGCGCGGG